>NZ_JBHYGG010000012.1:0-25059 GCF_051859125.1 Gemmata sp. | reverse complement strand
GCCCACCCCCGACTTGTTCATCCCGGTCCCGTTCCGATAACCTGACGGGGTGGACATCGGACCCGAGGACCGGGCATGAGTGCGACGACCGACGAAGCGGCCCCGGCCGCGAGCGAGCGCGAGGCCGCTCTGGAGGACCGCATCCGCCGGCTCGAAGCGGCGCTCGCCGAGCGCGCCGCCCCGACCGCGGCGGCCGACCCGGACGCGGTGACCGATCGGGTGATCGCGAAGCTCTCGGCGATGGCCGGCGCGTCGGGCGGGGCCGACCGGGTGCTGGTGCTGGCCAGCGACGGCTCGCAGCAACTCGCGCCGCCCCCGCCGCAGGGGGCCGTGCTGCACCCGCCGGTGGCCCCGGGCACCGACCCGATCTACCGGCGGTGGTTCTTCACCCAGCTCTGGGCGGAGGTCCAGCTCGCGTTCCGCATGTACTTCGACCCGCACTACCGGCTCAGCCGCACGACCCAGTTCGCGATCCCCGGCATCCTGCTGCTGCTCGTGTTCGACTACTTCTTCTTCTCGGTGTGGGTCAGCATCATCTTCATCAGCCCGGTCATCGAGCGCGTCCTGGCGGTGCTCCTGGGCGTCCTCGGGTACAAGCTGATCGTCCGCGAACTGGCCCGGTACCGCGACGTGCTGGAGTACATGGCCCGGTACGGGGTCCGGTAACTTCGTGTTCTGAGTTTAGTGTTTAGTGTCCGACGCTCCGGGGCACCTCGGAAGTTGCACCGAACACTAAACACTAAACACTAAACACTAAACACTAAACACTCTTCCAAAATGATTCGTCTCGGTGTGAACGTCGATCACGTGGCGACCGTCCGGCAGGCGCGGCGGGCCAACGAACCGGACCCGGTCGCGGCCGCGGTGCTGGCCACGCTCGGCGGGGCCGACGGCATCACCGTCCACCTCCGCGAGGACCGCCGGCACGTCCAGGACCGCGACGTGTACGTGCTGCGGGAGACCGTCACGACGCGGCTCAACCTTGAGATGGCGACCTACGAGGAGATCGTCCAGATCGCGCTGAAGGTGAAGCCCGACGAGGCCACCCTCGTGCCCGAGAAGCGGCAGGAGCTGACGACCGAGGGCGGGCTCGACGTGGTCGCGAACGAGGCCGCGGTGCGCGGCGCGATCGACCGCCTCAAGGCCGCCGGGATCCACGTCGCGCTGTTCATCGACCCGGAGCCGTCGCAGGTCGCGGCGAGCGCGAAGTACGGGGCCGACGCGATCGAGTTCCAGACCGCGAGCTACTCCGAGGCCCGCGGCGGCGCGGCGGTCGCGAAGGAACTCGAGAAGCTGCGCGCGGCGACGGCGCAGGCTGTCGGGCTGGGGCTGCACGTCCACATGGGGCACGGGCTGAACTACTGGAACGTGCAGGCCGTCGTCCGCATCCCCGGCGTCGAGGAACTGAACATCGGGCACAGCATCGTGTCGCGGGCCGTGCTCGTCGGCATGGAGCGGGCCGTCCGCGAGATGAAGCTGGCGATGACCGAGCACTACCCGAACCCGAAGCGGGCGTGACCCGATTCGGGCCAGCGCCGTGAAGGTTCGGGCCGGTGAGTTCGTCTAACTGACATCACGCGACGGCGGCCCGGGCCGCCGTTCGCGTTTACCCCCGAGGGCTCCCCGATGCCGGCCGACGCGCTCAACGCCTTCCTCCGCACGCAACTCGACGACCTCAAGGCCAAGGGGCTGTACAAGGCCGAGCGGCAGATCCAGTCGCCGCAGATGTCCGGCATCACGGTGAACGGCAAGCCGGTCGTCAACTTCTGCGCGAACAACTACCTCGGGCTCGCCAACCACCCGGACATCGTCGCCGCGGCGCACGCGGGGCTCAAGGCGTGGGGCTACGGGCTCTCGTCGGTCCGGTTCATCTGCGGCACCCAGGACGTCCACAAGCGGTGCGAGCAGCAGATCGCGCGGTTCTTCGGCAAGGGCGACAGCATCCTGTACATCTCGTGCTTCGACGCCAACGGCGGGCTGTTCGAGCCGCTCCTCACGGACCAGGACGCGATCGTCTCCGACGAGCTGAACCACGCCTCGATCATCGACGGCGTGCGGCTGTGCAAGGCCCAGCGGTTCCGGTACAAGCACTCCGACATGGCCGATCTGAAGGCCAAGCTCGAAGAGGCGAAGGGGTGCCGGTTCAAGATGATCTTCACCGACAGCGTGTTCAGCATGGACGGCGACCTCGCGAGGCTCGCGGACATCTGCGAACTGGCCGACGAGTACCAGGCGGTGGTCGGGATCGACGACTGCCACGGCACCGGGCACCTGGGCGCGACGGGCCGCGGCGGGGCCGAGGAACTCGGCGTGCTCGACCGCATTGACGTCATCACCGGCACGCTCGGGAAGACGCTCGGCGGGGCGAGCGGCGGGTTCACCGCGGCCAGCGCCGAGGTCGTGGACTGGCTCCGGAACCGGTCCCGGCCGTACCTGTTCTCGAACAGCGTGCCGCCGGCGCTCGTGACCGCGGGCATGGCGGCGCTCGACCTCGTGGACACCGCCGGCGAACTCCGCACCAAGTTGAAGGCGAACACCGCCCGGCTGCGGGCGGGCCTGGAGGGGGCCGGGTTCACGGTGAAGCCGGGGCCGACGCCGATCCTGCCCGTGATGCTCGGCGACGCCGCGGTCGCGACGAAGATGGCCGCCGAGTTGCTGAAGTACGGCATCTACGTGATCGGGTTCAGTTACCCGGTGGTGCCGGTCGGCCAGGCCCGCATCCGCATCCAGGTCTCCGCGGCGCACACGACCGAGCAACTCGACCACGCGATCGGCGCGTTCACCCAGGTCGGCAAGGAACTCGGCGTGTTGAAGTGACCGTTCGTGCGAGCGCGTCGCCCTTCGGGGCAGACGCGGCGCGGTGGGCGGCGTAGGATTGGACGGGCCGCGCCACCGAGGAACCGCCATGTCCGGCGACACGCTCAACCTGCACGTCACGATCGTCACCCCCAACGGCGACGTCGTGGTGCCCGTGACCCCGCAGGCGTCCACGCGGGTCGCCGACCTGATGGCCCGGCTCATCCGGGAGTTCGGGCTGGCCGGCGACCCGGTGAACTGGCAACTCGTCCACGGCAACCACCCCCTGCCCCTCGACCGCACCCTCGGCGAAGAACTCCCCCGCGGCCCGGGTCCCGTCGCGCTCCGCCTCACGCCCACCGGGGCCACCCTCCCCCGCGGTCTCCCGGGGTTCTCCGGGGCGGTCGCGACTCCGCCCGGCCGTGCCGTCCCGCCGGCCCGCTCGGGTACAGTCTCCGCACCCCCGGCCCGCTCGGGCGCGCTGCCTGTTCCAGGGGGTCGACAAGCACCCGCCGCACCCGCCGCGCCGGCACCGGCCGCACCCGCTGCGGAGACTGCGGCCGGTGCCGACACCACCCCGCTCAGGAAGCCGAAGCGGCCGGCCGAGGTCGCGGAGCGGCGGGCGACGGTGCGGTACTACTCGCGGATGAACCCGGACCGCGTGTTCCCGCTCCTGGTCGTGCTCAGCCGCGAGGAGGTCGAGCGGGTCGTGAAGCGGCACGTCGAGCAGGCCGCGACCGGGCCGCTCGCGCTCGCGAAGGACGTGCCGCTGGAGGTCGAGCCGGTGCTGCCGGGGTGCCAGTGCCACCCGCCGAAGATCGTGTCGCGGATCGGGGACGGGAACGACGTGTTCACCTTCTACGTCGTACCGCACGTCCTCGGCGACGTGACCGGCGCGCGCATCGTGATCCGCCAGGACCACGCGACCGTCGCCGAGATCGAGTTGCGGGTGCGGGTGGTGCAGCGGACGATCGTGGTGGCGTCGGGGCTGTCGACGTTCGCGGTGCCGTTCGCGTCCGCGGCGATGCGGCACTTCGGCCTCGACTTCACGCCGAGGGACGGCTCGAACCCGTACCTCGCGGCGCTGAACTTTCTGTTCGGGCAGGTGTCGCCGGTGGTGCTGACGCTGGCGCTGGCGGCGGTGACGCTCGGCCTCTACTGGTGGACCCGGCCCAAGGGCCGCGACGTGTTCTGGGACATCTCGACGAAGCCCGCCAAGTGACACCGCGGTGTCACTCGAACAGTTCGAGCACGGCGGGCGCGAACCCGGGCATCTCGGGGTTCGCCGGTAAGCGGTGCGTCACGTTGAACAGTTCCGGCTCGTGCCCCGGGCAGTGAACCGTCACCGTGCGCCGCGTCGGGTGGACGACCCACACCGCGGGCACGCTCGCTTCGAGGTAGGTGTCGATCTTCTCGTCGAGTTGCTCCTGCGTGGTGGTCGGCGAGAGGATCTCGACAACAAGAGCCGGCCGCCCGTCGAGCATGGTCGTCTTGTCGTCGTCCTGCGTCGCGACCACGCCCGGCGGCGCGTAGGCGACATCGGCACCCACGGCGGTCGATGAGCCGGGCAACCGTACACCGATCTCCCCGGTGTAGACCTTGCCCCTGGGTTTCGGTTGCGTGCGGAGCCAATTACCCACCGTGGTGGCGACCCAGGACATGATCTCGCTGTGGTGGCGGTTGCGGACGGTCATCGTCACCCCCGGGTACTCGGACGGTTCCTCGCGGAGTTGCCCCTTGATGATCCACCGGCGGACGCCGTCGTCCGGCATCGCCAGTAGGTCTGCTTCCGTCCACACTTTCTTCTGAGTGGGGGCCGGCGTCGCGGCCGCGGGGGGCGGCGTTACGGTCGCGGTTGTCATCGGTTCTCCTCCCGGTCGAGTGGCTCGTCCCAGTTTACTTCCCGGCCCACACCTGGCACAACTCGACCACGACGCGGACGGCGGCCTCCATCTCTTCGAGGCACGTCCACTCGAGCGGCGAGTGCGGGTTGTGTTCGCCGGTCGAGAGGTTCGGCGTCGGCAGCCCCTTCTCGGTGAGCTGCGCGCCGTCGGTGCCGCCGCGGATGATCTTGAACTTCGGTTCCAGCCCGGCCCGCTTCGTTGCGATCTCGGCGTACTTGATCGCCCGCGGCTCCTTCGCGATCCCGTCGCGCATGTTGCGGTACTGCTTCCGCGTCTCGACCGCCACCTTCGCGCCCGGGTCCTCGCGCTCGACCTGCCGGCCGATCTCGCGGAGCAACTCGGCCTGCTGCGGCAGTTCGGCCGTGTCGAACGACCGCAGGATGAAGGTCACCTTCACCTCGGCGACCCCGCCCTCGATGCCGAGCGGGTGCAGGAACCCGTCGCGGCCGTCGGTGGTCTCGGGGCTCATGGTCCGCTTCGGGAGCCGGTCCAGGAACATGCCCGCGAGCCGCACCGCGTTGATCATCCGCCCCTTCGCGATGCTCGGGTGGATGTTCACCCCGCTGATGGTGACGACCGCGGCGTCGGCCGAGAACGTCTCGTCCTCGATCTCGCCCGACGCCATGCCGTCGAGCGTGTACGCGACCACCGCCCCGACCTGCGCCGGCTCCAGGTGCTTCACCCCGTGGCCGATCTCCTCGTCGCAGGTGAACACGACCCGCACCGGCCCGTGCGGGATCTGCGGGTTCGCCACCAGGGTGCGGGCCGCCTCCATGATGACCGCGATGCCGGCCTTGTCGTCGGCCCCCAGCAGCGTCGTGCCGTCGGTGGTGATGACCGTCTTGCCGATCACCGCGTTCAGGTCCGGGTTGTCCTTGACGCGAATGACTTTGGTGGGGTCCTTCGGCAGCACGATGTCGCCGCCCGGATAGTTGCGGATCACCTGCGGGTCCACGTCCTTGCCCGAGTTCTCCGGGTTGGTGTCGACGTGCGCGTTGAACGCGATCGTCGGCGCGCCCGGCACGTTCCCCGGCACCGTCGCGAACACGAGGCCGTGCTCGTCCTGCACCGCGTCTTTCAGGCCCATCGCAAGTAACTCGTCGCGGAGCATCTTGCCGAGCACGAGCTGGCCCGGCGAGCTCGGGTACGTCGTCGCCCGCTCGTCGGCCTTCGTGTCGATGCGGGCGTACCGGATGAAGCGGTCGAGGAGCGTACTCATGTCGTCGGGTCCTCACGTCGTCAGGTCTTCAAGTCGGGAGTGGCATTCTCGCCATTCGCCCCGCGTTTACCAGCGGCGCGCGACTTCGGCCGCTTCCGCTTCGCCGCGAGCCCGGCGACGCCGACCTTCGGGCACCGCGCCGCCAGCGCGCACGCCCCGCACCGCGGCTTGCGGGCGAGGCACACCTTCCGCCCGTGCAGGATCAGCCGGTGGCTGAACGTCGTCCACTCGGCCTGCGGGATCAGCTCCATCAGCACGCGCTCGACCTTTACCGGGTCGCGGTGCCGCGTGAGGCCGAGGCGGCGCGACAGCCGGCCGACGTGCGTGTCGACCGTGACGCCGGGCGTGTCGAAGGCGTCGCCGAGGACGACGTTCGCCGTCTTGCGGCCGACGCCGGGGAGCGTCACGAGTTCCTCCAGCGTGCCCGGCACCCGGCCCCCGAACCGGGCCACGAGTTCGGCGCAGCACCCGCGGATGTTCTTCGCCTTGTTCTTGTAGAACCCGGTCGGTTTGACGAGCGCTTCGAGTTCGCCGAGCTTGCAGGTGGCGAAGTCGTGCGCGGTCGCGAACCGGGCGAACAGCGCCGGCGTGACGAGGTTCACCCGGGCGTCGGTACACTGCGCCGAGAGGATCGTGGCGACGAGGAGTTGCAGCGGGTTCGCGTGCGTCAGCGCGATCTCGACCGCGGGGTAGAGCTGGGCGAGTTCGACGCGGATCGGGCCGGCGCGCTCGCGGGCCGGCGGCAGCTTCGGTGCGGGATCTTCCATCCCGATATGGTAGGCGCGCTCACGCCGCTCGCGGGAGGAGCCGGGCCGCGGCGGGGAACGTGGTGGCCGTGAGGCCGAACGGCGCGAGCCACGCGGCGACCGCGGCGGTCGTGTCGGCCGCGGTGCCGTGCCCCGGGAACAGCCCGACGCGGCCCGGGTCGCCGAAGCTGATACGCAGCACGCGCCGCATGTGCGGGAACGGGACCGGTGGGTGCGTGTTCGGCCGCGCCGCGAGGTTCGGGCGGATCACGCACACGACCGCGCGCGGCCGCACGACCGCCGCGAGCCGGAACGGGTCGTGACCCTCCGCGACGAAGACGAGGCCGGCCCGGTCGAACCCGTCGAGCGTGTCGGACCCGCGGACCCGCAACTTCGCCTGCTCCGCCTCAAGAGGAGTGACGAACCCGCGCTTCAGGGCCGTGTCAAGGTACGCGAACAGCGGCGCGCGGTCCCCGCACACCACCGCCGACCCGCCGCGGAGCACCGCCTCGGCCGCGATGCGAGCGGCGTTTGGGTCGTCGCCAAGTAGCCCGATCGTAGTGGGCAAACTCGGCAGCGGCAGCGCCGGAGAGGGGGAGACACGGAGACACGGAGACGAAGACATGGCCGGGGTATTCTCTCCCCTTCTCCCCATTTCCCCCTCTCCCACTCTGACCGCGAAGGCGCGGCGCTCGTCGGCCAGCCCGACCAGTTCCGGGCGAACGGACTTCACGGGCCGCGACTCGACGCGGTCCAGGAACGTCCGCAGTTCGATCTTCCCGCGGCGCTCGCAGCACGCCACGTCCACGAGCCCGAGCACCCGCCCCTCGCGGCCCGAGAGCGTCTCGCCCGTCGCGATCAGGCCCGCGGCGCGCCGGCCGATCAGCGCCCGCAGCCGGGCGGTGCCGCCGAAGCACGCGAACTTCTCCGGGAACCCGAGGTGCGTCGTCGGCCGCGCCACGCACACGCGGTGGTCGCACGCGAGCGCCAGTTCCAGCCCGGCACCGAGGCACGGGCCGTCGAGGTACGCCACGGTCACCGCGTCGAGCGCCGCGAGCCGGTCGAGCACCTGCTGGCCGTACCACGCGAAGTTGGCCCGCTGCGTCGGGTGCGGGAGGCTCTCCACCACCCCCGGCCGCAGCCCGGCACAGAACCCCGCGGGCTTCGCCGACCGCACCACCAGCACGCGGACCGCACGGTTCGCGGCGACCGCGGCGACCGCGGCGTCGAGTTCGCAGAGCCGGGACAGGTCCAGCGCGTTGACGGGGTCGCCCGGGAACCCGAGCCACAGCGTGGCGGTCCCGTACTCGAGCGTGACGCGGAGGTGGGGGGATTCGAAGACCATATGGCGGGAGATTCTTCCCGCACGGGCGGGCCGCGGTCAAGGGGAACTGTTACGCGCCGAATCCCTTTGGGCCCACGCGCATCGAACTCGGTGCTGGGTCGTTCGGGGCGCTCGCCTTGATTCACGCGCAGGCGGTGCCTAGAATTTCGCAGATTCATGCGGCCCTTCACACCGGCCCCGAGCCGACCGCCGCGGTGCCCTCCCGCCCCGCGACAGCCCCCGGACAACGGAACGGACGCTCACCCGCCCCGACCCGGTTCAGGTGGTGCCGGCGCGCGGCGGGCATATGATGGGCAGTAGTGCGACCGGCGGCACCCGCCGCCCGGCCCACGTGACGTGAGCGACGTTCTCCATCCCTTCCATCCCTACCGGGGGGAGACAGCGTAGATGTACGAGAGATTCACCGACCGCGCCCGCAAGGTCATGCAACTGGCCAACCAGGAGGCCCAGCGGTTCAACCACGAGTACATCGGCACCGAGCACATCCTCCTCGGGCTGGTGAAAGAGGGCTCGGGGGTCGCCGCCAACGTCCTCAAGAACCTGGACATCGACCTCCGCAAGATCCGGCTCGAGGTCGAGAAGATCGTCCAGCACGGGCCGGGCGGCGAGCAGGTCGTCATGGGCCGGCTCCCGCACACCCCGCGGGCCAAGAAGGTCATCGACTACTCCGTGGAAGAAGCCCGGAACCTGAACCACAACTACGTCGGCACCGAGCACCTGCTGCTCGGCCTGCTCCGCGAGCAGGAGGGTGTCGCCGCCCAGGTCCTCATGAACCTGGGGCTCAAGCTCGAAGACGTGCGTGAGGAAGTCCTGAACCTGCTGGGGCACAACATGCCGAACGAATCCGAATCGGGTGGCGGCGGGGGCGGCGGGGGCGGCGAGCGGGGCGGGGCCTCCGAGCGCTCCGGCGGCCGCACCAAGAGCAAGACCCCCGCGCTCGACAGCTTCGGCCGCGACCTCACCGAACTCGCCCGCCAGGGCAAGCTCGACCCGGTCATCGGCCGCGCCAACGAGATCGAGCGGGTCATCCAGATCCTCTCGCGCCGGCAGAAGAACAACCCGGTGCTCCTCGGCGAGGCCGGGGTCGGCAAGACGGCCATCGTCGAGGGGCTCGCGCAGCTCGTCGTCGACCAGAACGTCCCCGAGCTGCTCCGCGACCGCCGCATCGTGGTGCTCGACCTCGCGATGATGGTCGCCGGCACCAAGTACCGCGGCCAGTTCGAGGAGCGGATCAAGGCCGTGATGAACGAGGTCCGCCGGGCCAAGAACGTCATGCTGTTCATCGACGAGCTGCACACGCTCGTCGGGGCCGGCGGGGCCGAGGGGGCCATCGACGCCAGCAACGTCCTGAAGCCGGCGCTGGCCCGGGGCGAGATCCAGTGCATCGGGGCCACGACCCTCGACGAGTACCGCAAGTACATCGAGAAGGACCAGGCGCTGGCCCGCCGGTTCCAGTCGATCATCGTCAACCCGCCGAGCATGGCCGAGACGGTCGAGATCCTCAAGGGGCTCCGCGACCGGTACGAGTCGCACCACCGGGTGCAGATCACCGACGCGGCGCTCAAGGCCGCCGTCGAGCTGAGCGAGCGGTACATCACCGGCCACTGCCTGCCGGACAAGGCCATCGACGTGATCGACGAGTCGGGCGCGCGGGTGCGGCTCAAGGCCATGACCCGGCCGCCGGACCTCAAGGAGATCGACGAGCAGATCGACAAGCTCAACGCGGAGAAGGAAGCCGCGGTGATGGAGCAGGACTTCGAGAAGGCCGCCCACCTGCGGGACAAGGCCGAGAAGCTCAAGAAGCAGAAGGACCAGCTCACCAAGGACTGGCGCGACAAGGCCAAGGAGACCGACGGCATCGTCGACGAGGAGGTGATCGCCGAGGTCGTCTCCAAGATGACCGGGGTGCCCCTCAAGAAGGTCGGCGAGGACGAGACCCGGCGGCTCCTCAACATGGAGGCCGAGCTGCACGGGACCGTCATCAGCCAGAACGAGGCCATCAAGGCCATCGCCCGCGCGGTCCGCAAGAGCCGGTCGGGCATGAAGGACCCGAAGCGGCCGATCGGCAGCTTCATCTTCGCCGGGCCGACCGGCGTCGGGAAGACGCTGCTCGCCAAGCAGCTCGCGAAGTTCATGTTCGGCGACGAGAACAGCATCGTGCAGCTCGACATGTCCGAGTACATGGAGAAGCACAACGTGTCGCGGCTCGTGGGCGCCCCCCCGGGCTACATCGGGTACGAGGAGGGCGGCCAGCTCACCGAGAAGATCCGCCGCAAGCCGTACTCGGTCGTGCTCCTCGACGAGATCGAGAAGGCCCACCCGGACGTCTGGAACATGCTGCTCCAGATCATGGAAGAGGGCCGGCTGACGGACAACGTGGGGCGGGTGATCGACTTCAAGAACACCATCCTCATCATGACCACCAACATCGGGGCCGAGACAATCATCGCCTCGGACACGATGGGCAGCGGGTTCCTCGCGGGGATCAAGAAGAACGAGGAGGCCACCTACCAGGAGATGCAGAAGAAGCTCCGCGGCCGCATGGAAAAGGAGTTCCGGCCCGAGTTCCTCAACCGCCTCGACGAGATCATCGTGTTCCGCGCGCTGACCCAGGACAACCTGAAGCAGATCGTGAACATGGAGCTCTCGAAGGTCGAAAAGCGGCTCAAGGAGAAGGGGCTGAACCTGAGCGTGTCCGAGAGCGCGAAGGAGTTCCTCATCGAGAAGGGGTCGAGCCTGGAGTTCGGGGCCCGGCCGCTCCGCCGCTCGATCGAGCAGAACCTGGAAGACATGCTCGCCGAGGAACTGCTCAAGGGCACGTTCCACGAGGCCGACCTCATCACCGTGAAGGTGGTCGAGGTGGACGGCGAGAAGAAGCTCGGGTTCGACACGACCAACACCGAGGCCGCCGCACCGGCCGCCGCCGGGGCCCCGGCGTGACGCCCGGCTCGAACTGAAGCAAACGCCGAGGCCCACCCGTTCCGCGGGTGGGCCTCGGTGCGTTTACGGTCCGTTGGTCCGGTGGCACAGGCCTCCGGCCTGTGATTCCTCTCACAGCACAGGCCGGAGGCCTGTGCCACCAAGTTGACGCCGTCAGTTCATCTCGAACGCGAACGGCTCGTTCGCCCCCGGCTTGACGGTCGCGGTCAGCCCGCTCGTCTTCCCGTCGTGGTACTTCTTCGGGATCATCGGGTACTTGTCCGGGTCCACGGTGACCGGGGCGACCATCTCCATCGACGGCTTGTTCCCCCGCGGCGGCTGGACCGCGACCTGGTACGTGCCGGGCGGCAGGCCGTGCCCGCGGGCGACCTGGAACGCGAACGTGCCGTCCTTCTCGATGTCGCACACGAACGCCACGCCCTGCGAGTCGT
Source organism: Gemmata sp. (assembly GCF_051859125.1). Lineage (NCBI taxonomy): Bacteria > Pseudomonadati > Planctomycetota > Planctomycetia > Gemmatales > Gemmataceae > Gemmata > Gemmata sp. The sequence continues at coordinate 13,678 of NZ_JBHYGG010000012.1, read as the reverse complement.
CGGTGAACAGGACCGACCCCTCGGGCACGACCGCGCCCTTGTACGTCACCTTCCCGCGGGCGACGCCCAGCGGCGGCTCCGAGGCGCACCCGCACAGAACCAGGGCGCACGCCGCGACCAACAGGCCGTATCGGTTCATCAGCACGGTCCCCGACTTGAGTCTCTTGTGCGTGGTTGCGGGTGCCCGTGACCGGGGCACCGACGTGCCCCGCTCGCCAAGACACCGGAAACTCAGAACTCGCCGGGGACCAGGCCGTCGTCGCGGTCGGCGAGCCGCTTCAGGGTGGTGATTTCGACGCTGTCGCGGAGGAACTTCACGCTCCCGTCGCCGAACGCCGCGTTCGCCCCGCCGACGTGGGCCGACTGGATCGGGCTGTTGGCCCCGCAGTTCCCGCCCGAGTTCGCCAGCGAGGCGTCCTTGCTGATCCGGTACCGGACGGTCGTCAGGTTGAAGATCCGCGCGTCGGCCGGGTACGAGTTCGGGAAGCTCATCGCGAACCCGTGCCGGCACGAGCTGCGGCAGTCGGCCTTGGTCCCGTCGGCCAGCGAGCAGAAGTCGGACTGCTCGCCGACGACGATCGTGTTCGAGGTGCCGTCGGTGACGTCGGTGATGGCGACCGGCTTCTTCGGGATCAGCACCCCGCCGGCCGAGATCTGGCCGGGGTTGTACGTCCCGCCGGTGAACGTGGACGGGTGGTCGGTGCTGCCCGAGACGCCGGTGTAGTCGGGCAGGAAGATGCTGAAGGCGTCGTTCTGCACGAACGCGGGGAACGGGCTCGACGGGCACTTGCCCATCGGCAGCGCGTACCCGCTCAGCAGCGCCCCGTTGTGGCCGTTGGCCTCGCTGAACGCCGGGTGCTTCCACCACCCGGTGGACTGGTACTGCGTGCCGCTCTCCTTGCCGGTCTTGTCGAACTTCTTGTAGAAGGCGTCCTGCTCCAGGAACGGGAGCGTCGGGATCCACCATGAGTGCCCGTACATGCTCCCGGTCGGGCACCCGATGCCGCCGGCCGGGAACTTCCCGAAGGTGGCGGCGTGGCTGTGCAGGCCGAGGGCGATCTGCTTGAGGTTGTTGGAGCACTTCATGCGCGCGGCCGCCTCGCGGACCTTCTGGACCGCGGGGAGCAACAGCCCGATCAGGATCGCGATGATCGCAATGACGACGAGCAACTCGATGAGCGTGAAACCGAACCGGTGCCGGGACGACATAACCAACCCCTGTGCCGTGAGAGGTGGGGACGGGGCCAATGATCTTGTATCCCCCACCCGGCGGGACATTTCAAGCGAAAAGCCGTTGGGCGCCACTCCTTCGGGAGCTTCAGGTCCAGAGATTGCGACTTCCCCTCAACCTTGAACGTGAGCCCGGACGTGTTCGCGTCCCGGCTCGCTCGGTGGGGCCGGGTGAAGCACCCCCCGCCCCTTGCGTGGCCGCCCCCGGATCGGGTAAGACAGCGGTATGTCCACCCTCGCGAAAAAGCCGCCGGCGGTCTTCTACCCGAGCTGGGACGGGGAGCGAATGGCCGAGAACACCCTCCAGTTCGAGTGGATCGTCACGATCCAGGGGAACCTCGACCTCTTGTTCCGCGACGACCCGAACGTGTTCGTCGCCGGCGACCACCTGATCTACCCGATCGACGGCGACGCCGACACCCGCACCGCCCCGGACGTGTACGTCGCGTTCGGCCGGCCGAAGGGGCACCGCGGCAGCTACAAGGTGTTCGCCGAAGACGGGGTCTTCCCGCAGGTGATCTTCGAGGTGTGGTCGCCCGGGAACACGGCCGACCGCATGGAGGAGAAGCGGCGGTTCTACGCGAAGTACGGCGCGGAAGAGTACTACGTGCTGTTCCCGGACTTCCCGGCGTACTGGCACGGGTGGCGGCGCGAGGGCGGCGACCTCGTTCGCCTCCCCGAGATGAACCAGTTCGTGAGCCCGCGGCTGGGGGTGCGGTTCGAGAGCGCCGGCGGCCGGGTCGCGGCGTACCTGCCGAGCGGCGAGCGGTTCCTGAGCTACGTCGAGCGCGGCGTCCGGTCCGATGAGGACCGCCGCAGGGCCGAGGAGGAGCGGACGCGCGCCGACGCCGAGCGCCTCAAGGCCGACGCCGAGCGCGTCCGGGCGGAGCGGCTCGCGGCGCGGCTGCGGGAACTCGGCGTCGATCCCGACGCGGTGTGAGCGCGCCCCGTCAATCCAGGTCCCACAACTCGTCGGTGGTGCCGAGGTCGTAGAGGTTCTCCTGGTCGCGGAGCGCGACGACCGCGGCGCTGTCTGAGGCCGGCGGCGCGTTCCGGGTGCGGTCGGTGCGGGACTCGGCGTGCCCGTCCACGAACACCACGTTCGCGATCCCGCCGAAGAGCCGGTGGTGGACCGTCGGGTACTGCCGGCTCGGCGGCTCGGACCCGCCCACCTCGACCAGCCCCGGCCCGCCCGTCAGCGGCGAACTCGTACTCGTCCCCGCGGCCGTGACGAAGCACACCGTCTGACTCGTGCTCCTCACCTGTTCGAGCCGCACCCGGTCCCACACCTCGGTGCCGCCGGCGGTCCGGTACGGGGCCAGGTAGCGGAAGTTGTACCCGTACCCGCCGGTGTTGCCGTCGTAGGTGAGGTACACGACGCCGGGCGACTTCGCCGGGTTCCGCAGCGCGCCCTGGTTGTTCTCCAGGAACGGCATCAGGTGCCCCTGGCGGTGGTCCACGACGTTGTCGGCCGCGTCGCACAGGCCGAACCACCACCGGTTCACGCCGCCCTCGCGGGTGCGGACCGGGGGGAGCACGCCGCCGCACGCCGAGGCGTAGTTCTGGACCGCGAGGCCGAGCTGCTTGAGGTTGTTGAGGTCTGCGGTCCGCGACGCGGCGGCCCGCACCTTCTGAACGGCCGGGAGCAGCAGCCCGATCAGGACCGCGATGATGGCGATCACGACCAGCAGTTCGATGAGCGTGAACGCACGCGACCGCGGGTCGGGGCGAGTGGGGAAAGACACGGTTCGGCCCTCGGGGCAGGCAGGGCGGGCACTCCATCCTACCCCGCGGCGCGGCGGCGGGCGCGGGCTAACTGCGGGCGTCGGCCGACCGCTCGCCGGTGATCAGCCGGGCGGCGCGGTTCCGGGTCACGTAGTTCCAGAACCACTGGAACAGCACCAGGACGCGGTTCTCGAACCGGGTCAGGTACAGGATGTGGATGAACAGCCACGCGAGCCACGCCGGGAACCCGCTGAACCGGAACCCGGCGCTCTCGGCGACCGCCTTGGCCCGGCCGATGGTGGCCATCGCCCCCTTGTCGCGGTACTTGAACGCCCCGCCCGGCGACTCGCCCTTCACCCGCCGCAGGATCGCCGCGGCGACGTACTCGCCCTGCTGCATCGCGACCGGCGCGAGCCCCGGCAGCGGCTTGCCGTCGGCCCCCTTGAGCAGCGCCAGGTCCCCGACGACGAACACGTTCGGGTGCGCCCCGACGGAGCAGTCCGGGTTCACCGGCACGCGGCCCCCGCGGTCGGTCTCGACGCCCGCGGCCGCGGCCAGCACCCGCCCGAGCGGGCTCCCCTTCACCCCCGCGCCCCAGACGACCGTGGCCGCTTCGATCCGGTACGGCTCGGCCTTGCCGCCGTCGGGCTTCACGGTCACCGCCTCGGGCGTGATCCCAATGACGTGGCAGTCGAGCTTCACCTCGATGCCCAGGTCATGGAGCGACTTGAGCGCCTTGGCGCTGAGCGACTCGTGGAACCCGCCGAGCACACGGTTCTGGCCCTCGACGACGACGACCCGGCACGCCGCCGGGTCGAACGCGCGGAAGTCGTACCGCATCGTGTGCAGGGCGAGCTCGCGGATCGCGCCGGCCATCTCGACGCCGGTCGGCCCGCCCCCGACGACCACGAACGTGAGCTGCCGGACCCGCTCGGCCGGGTCGGTGGTCCGCTCGGCCTTCTCGAAGGCGGAGAGCACCCGGCGGCGGATCTCGGTCGCGTCCTCGATGGTCTTCAGCCCCGGGGCGAACTCCTCCCACTCGTGGTGGCCGAAGTAGTGGTGCGTCGAGCCGGTCGCGACGACGAGCGAGTCGAACGGGACCGCGGTGCCGTCCTTGAGCTGAACGGTCCGCGCCGCGAGGTCGAACTCGCCGACCTCGCCGAGCAGGACGTGAGTGTTCCGTTGGCGGCGGAGGACGCTGCGGAGCGGGGCCGCGATGTTGGCCGGCGACAGGGCGCCCGTGGCGACCTGGTACAGCAGCGGCTGGAACAGGTGGAAGTTCCGGCGGTCGATCACGGTGACGTCGACGGGCTGCTTGTCGAACCCCTGGGCCGCGAGGAGCCCGCCGAACCCGCCGCCCACGATCACGACCCGGTGCCGCTGCCCGCCGTCTGCCATCGCGCCGCCCTCGCGTGGGGTGAAAAGTGCGGAGGTAGTGTATGGCGCGTGCGGGGCGGGGGCGGGTGCAGCCGCGTCCGGACGGAGATGCGTACCCGCTCTGTAGCCGGCCTCTGTAAGGCCGGCCCTGTGGGACTCGCAGACGCCCGGCCTCACAGAGGCCGGCTACAGCTAGCAATCAACACGACTTGGGGTCAGTCCCCGGGGACGCCGCCGCCGACGACCCGGCGGAGCCGCTGGCACGCCGACGCCCACCGGCGGCGGATGGTCCGCTCGTCCACCTGGAACAGCTCGGCGATCTTGTCCTGCGTCCACCCGTGGTAGAACACCAGCCCGACCACCTCGCGCTCCTCGACCGGCAGCAGCTCGACGGCCTCGTGGAACCGCACCCACCGGTCGGACTCGGGGCCGGCGTCGTCGGGGGCGGCGGGCTCGGCCGGCGAGTACGCGCTGGAGTCGGACGGGTCGAGGGGCACGGTGTGGCGGTTGCGGTAGCTCCGGGCGAGGTCGAGCAGCTCGCGGCGGATGTGGACAGCGGCGAGGTTGAAGAAGTCGCGGGTGGACGTGGGCCGGAGCGTCAGCAGGGTGCGGAGCAGCCGCATCAGGCTGTTCTGGAGGACGTCGTCGACCTCGACCACGCTGCGGACGTTGGGGAACGAGCGGGCCATCCGCCGGGCCAGCTTTTCGAGCCGCGCCCCGGACTTGCGCAGGAGGTCGTCGGCGGCCTCCTTGTCGCCGGCCCGCCACCGGTCGAGGCAGTCCTGCATGACGACCGTGTCGAGGTCTGGATCGGGCATCGGCCGGGTGTCCTGGGCCGGGCGGAGCGGTGCGGGCGAGTCCCTATCGTAATCTTAACTCAATCCCGCCGCCGTGCAATCGCGGTGCGGCGGCCGGCCGGGTGTGGGGGCAACGGTGGATGTCGCGCTCCTGCGGTCGTGGCTCGCCCTGCCCCCCGGCCCGTGGCCGCCGGACCACTACGCGCTCCTGGGGCTCGACCGCGGCGCGACCGACCCCGCCGCGATCGAGGCGGTCGTCCTCGCGAAGATGGATCACCTGCGCGCGCACCAACTCCGGCACCCGGACCTCGCAACCGAGGGGATGAACCGGCTCGTCCAGGCGCTCGTGTGCCTCACCGACCCCGCGGCCCGAGCGGCGTACGACGAGGGGCTCGCCCCGGAGCGGCCCGGAGCCCCGGAACCCCTGGAGGTGCCGTTCGTGCCGGGGCTCGGGCCGCCGGAGCCGGGGCCGCCCGCCGACTTCGTTCCGGTGCGGCCCGCCTACGTTCTGGTGCCGGACGAGCCGCCCGCGTACGTCGTGGTCCCGGACGAACCGCCGGCCCCGGAGCCCGAACCGCTGCCGCTCCCGAGTACCGCGTGGCGGTCGCGGACCCGGCGCGACCTGTTCGCGCGACTGGCGGTGCTGCGGCGGGTGCTGGCCGCGTGGCGCACGTTGCGGCCGGTGCTGGCCGACCCGGGCGAGCCGCTGAACCGCCCGGCCGCGGTGCTCGCACTCCTCGAAGCGGCCGCCGCACTTCGACCGCTCCTGCGCGCCTACCGCGACGACTTCCCCGAAGGGTCGGGCGCCTTTGTGGCGGTGCTGGTGCGGCAGCGGTTCGTGCTGCCCACGTTCCGCACCCTGCTGCCCGATCAGCGGCGGGCGCTGTCGCTCGACTGGTCGCGCGGCGAGCTGTTCCTGCGGGGCGAACACGACCGGTTTCGCGAGCTGGTGCGGGCCGGGCGCACGCCGCGGAGCCGCGATCGCACGGGCGCAAGACTGCTCCGGTGGGCCGTTCGCACGCCGGAACTCGTCCCGGTCGTGTTGGCGGTGGTGTGGGCCGTCGTCACGGTACTGCGGGCCCGCGGCGGGCCGTGAAGGTTCTTATTTACTTGACATGAATCCATGCCCTATCTAGACTTAGGCCAGAAACCCTAACGACTACTCCGGGCCAACTCCCTTCGAGGGACCACTCTCGTGACCAAGAAAGAGATCGTCCGGGATATCTGCCAGCGTGCCAACGATGAGGAACTCATCGCCAAGGGCAACCTCACGCAGCTCGCCACGAAGGAGATCGTCCAGTGGACGTTTGAGGCGATCATCGAGACGCTCGTTCGCGAGGGCCGCATCGAGTTGCGGAACTTCGGCGTGTTCGAGGTGAAGCAGCGGAAGCCCCGCAAGGCGCGGAACCCGCGGACCGGCGCGCGGGTGGACGTCGAGGCGAAGAACGTCGTCACGTTCCAGCCCGGCAAGACGATGGAGGAGAAGGTCCGCAAGTTCGCCAAGCCCATCGAGCCGAAGAAGAAGACCAAGAAGAAGCCCGCGGCCAAGCCGTCGCTCGACGGCAAGGCCCCCCCGTCGCTCGACGGGAAGCCGATCGTGGACTTCAGCGACGCGACGCTGATCGCCAAGGCCAAGCCGATGAACGGCCAGGTGGTCGCGCACCCCGAACCGGTGGGCGCGGGCGTGGCCGATGCGCCCGGCGCGGCGACGTGACCCGACCCAGATACGCGATCCGAAGGGCCGCCGGACCGTTCCGGCGGCCCTTCGTGTTTTGACGCGCCGCGGGCGATACCGAATCCGGTTGATCCGTACCCGTCGCACCGTGCGTTCGTGCCCTCCCCACTGTGGGGGAGGGTGGCGAGGCTCTGCGAGCCGGGTGGGGGAACGCCTTCACGAGTCGCGCAGCCTTTCCCCCCACCCGCCACTCGAAGACTCGTGGCGACCTCCCCACCAGGGGGGAGGTCAAGAAATACACGGCTACCGATCACCCAGACTTGGGACAAGCGGCGTGCGCGATTGCCCCTCGCCCACCGCGCCCCGGCACGGGCCCGCGCCGCTACCAGTCGCCGACGCTGCCGTCGGGGTAGAACACGCGCTGCGGCAGCTCCTGTTGGAACGGGTGCTTCTTCACCTCGGCCTCGTTGATGACGATGCCCAGCCCTGGCCGCGTGTTCGGCCGCACCACCCGCCCGGCCCGCTCCACGGTGAACCCCTCCTGCACCACGTCGGCCCGCCACGGCACGTCGGCGTGGACCGTCTCGCAGATGGCGTAGCTCGGCTGGCTGAACCCGAACTCCAGGCTCGCCGCGGTGCTCACCGGCCCCTGCGGGTTGTGCGGGGCCAGCGCGATCCGGTGCGCCTCGGCCAGCGCCGCGACCCGCCGCGCTTCCGACAGCCCCCCGCAGTGCGTGATGTCGAGCTGGCACACCTCGCAGGCCCGCGCGTTGAACAGGTCCTTGAACGCCGCGAGGTGCGTCACCCGCTCGCCGGTCGCGATCGGGGTCGCCACCGCCCGGTTGATGGCCGCGAGCCCGTCGACGCTCTCGGGCCAGCACGGCTCCTCCAGGAAGTACAGCCCGTACGGCTCCAGCGCCTTCGCGAACTGGAGCCCCATCGCCGGCGACGGCCGCGCGTGGCAGTCCACCATGATGTCGATCCCGTCGCCGACCGCGTCGCGCATCGCGGCCACGCACGCCTCGGCGGTGCGGACCGGCCGGAGCCCTTCGAGCGGCAGCGTGGGCGGCACGGCCATGGTCTTGAACGCCGTGAACCCGTCGGCGACGGCCCTCCGGGCCAGGTCCGCGAACCGCTTCGCGTCGTCCGCGGCCGTCTCGTAGAAGTCCTCCATCTTGCCGCCGCCCAGGTGGCAGTACGTGCGGACCGTGTCGCGGACCGGGCCGCCCCACAGCTTCGAGCACGGCACCCCGCACACCTTCCCGAGGATGTCCCAGAGGGCGATGTCGATGCCCGCGATGGCCGTCGCGCGCACGATCCCGTGCCCGTGCCAGAAGTGCTGGCGGTACATAATCTGCCACAGGTGCTCGACCCGTGTCGGGTCCTCGCCGACGAGCAGTTCGGCGAGGTCCGCGACGGCCCCGACGACGGCCCGGGTGTGCCACTCGAGCGTGGCCTCGCCCCACCCGAACAGGCCGTCCCGGTCGGTCACCACTTTAACGAATACCCAGTTCCGCATGCGTGCGTGGCACACGTGCGTTTCGATGCGCGCGATCTTCATGGTTGCCCCCGGGAGGAGCGTGCATTGTGCGCGCGAATCCGGCCCGTTTCCAGGGGCGAGAAGTTGTTCGGGTTCTGCCGTGCGCAGGGGTCGTGCCCCCGGGGTACGACCGCCCGCGGGGCGGCGGCCCGAACGCGGCCGCACGGAGATTGCACTTGGGGTGTCGCCGTGCGAATCTCACCACGGGCAGTTGGGGAAGAAGCCGTGAAGGAGGTTGATATGCGGGGGACCGGCCTGGTGGCGTGGGGCAACGAGAAGGTGTACGCGTACTACACGACCGAGGGGAACACGGTGCGGGTCCGGCTCTCGGTGGACGAGGCCGACCGGCTCGGGCTCACGGCGGGGCTGCGGGTGTGGATGACGCTCCCGGACCGGAAGCCGACCGACGTGCTCGTCATGCGGGTCGCGCACGCGGCCCCGTTCGTGTGGGTCGAGATGACGGTCATGTCCGCGTCAGCGACCCGGAGCGTGCCCGATACTCTTGCCCGGTCGATCTGAAGTCGCGGGCCGCGGGCCGTTCGGGGCTCGCTCGGACCGGTTCCCCGCACCCGCGACTCTTCGCGAGCCGGGTGCGGGAGCCACCTTCTCGCTCCCGCGCCCGGCACCTGAAACAAAAAGAACCCCTGCGGCTCGGCCGCAGGGGTTCTTCGTCTGTCGGGACCAACTCGGCGCGTTAGCGCTTCGAGAACTGGGTGCCGCGGCGGGCACCGCGGAGGCCGTACTTCTTCCGCTCCTTCATGCGGGCGTCGCGGGTCAGGTAGCCCGAGTCGCGGAGCTTCTTGATCATGCCCGTCGCGACGTCCACCGGATCGATCGGGGCGGCCGGAGCAGCCGGGGCGACCGGGGCGGCACCTGGAACGACCGGGATCAGCGGGGTCACCGGGGCGGGGCGGGCGACCGGGGCGGGCGGCTTCGCGAGGACGGCCTTGGCCTTCTCGCGGGCCTTCTTCTCGTCCTGGTAGGCCTTGATGACGGTGGTGTTGTTGAACACGCGTGCCCGTTGCTCGGAGGCCGGGCTGAACATGGTCTTCACCGCACGGGCCAGACCCTGGCACACGGCCCCGGCCTGGCCGGTGATGCCGCCGCCGGTCGCCCGGACGAACACGTCCACGCGGTCGATCTGGTCGGTGATCTTCAGCGGCCCGAACACCGCGGCCCGGTCCTTCTCCTCGGAGAAGTACTCCTGGACCGGGCGGTCGTTGATGAGGATGGTCCCCTTGCCCTCGGTCACGCGGACGCGCGCGACGGCGGACTTCCGCCGGCCGGTGGCGATGTAGTAGGTCCGGGGGGCTTTGGCGGTCTTCTTCTCGGCCATGGTCGTTCGGGTCCGTTGTGCGGGGGGAACGCGGCGCCGCCCGCCCGGGTTGGGGGCGGGCCGGGCGGTCAGCTCTTGAGTTTGAATTCCTGGGGCTGCTGGGCCTGGTGCGGGTGCTGGTTGCCCACGTACAGCTTGAGCTTGGTCAGCTGCTTGAACCCGAGGGGGCCGCGGGGCATCATCCGCTTGACGGCCCGGCGGATGATCTCCTCCGGCTTCCGGGCGAGCATCTCCTTGGCGGAGGTGATCTTCTGCCCGCCGGCGTAGTGCGAGTAGTCCTGGTACTCTTTCTGGTCCCACTTCTTGCCGGTGAACTGCACCTTCTCGACGTTCACGACGACGACGAAGTCGCCCGTGTCGGTGTGCGGGGTGTAGTCGGGCTTGTGCTTGCCGCGGAGGACCGTCGCGATGGAAGCGGCGAGCCGGCCGACCACGAGGTCCGTCGCGTCGATGACGAGCCACTTCGGCTGGACCGTGCTCGCGTTGGCAATGAACGTAGACATCGTTTCGATCCGCTGCAAATAAGCCTGGGAGGGACGCAATCCGCCCGGGGTTGTCCGGAAGTTTATCATGGTATGGCACGGTTCGTGCGCGTCAACCCCGGCATTTCGGAAACGGCCGGCCCTGCGGGTCGGGCCGAGCGGGGGGGCGAGCCCCCGGGGGCCGCGGCTCGGCCCGCGAAGGCGGGACCGCGGGCCGGCGATTATTCGCATGACCGGGGGAACACCGTGTTCTATACTGGCGGGCGTGCCGGCTGTACCGCTTCTTCACCGTCTGGCCCCGCGGGACCATGCCCCCACCCACCACGATCCCCGAGTTGCTCGACCGCGTCAGCCGCAGCGGGGTCGTTCCCGCGGAGAAGTTGCAGGGGTTGTTCGACGAACTCGCGGAGCTGGGCCGCCCGCCCCGGACCCCGACCGAGATGATCGAGCGGCTCATCGAGGCCGGGCTCATCACCCGGTTCCACGGCGAGAAGTTCGCCATCGGCAAGTACAAGGGGTTCCAGCTCGGCAGCTACCTCATCCTCGACCAACTCGGCAGCGACGGCGCCGGCCAGGTGTACCTGGCCAACCACATCAACATGAACCGGCTGGTGGCCCTCAAGGCGCTGTCCCCGCAGGCGTACGAGAACGACCCGATCGCCCGGGAGCGGTTCCACCGCGAGGCCCGGGCCGCCGGCACCCTCGACCACCCGAATATCGTCCACGTGTTCGACCTGTGCCAGGAGGGGAAGCTCCTGTACCTCGTCATGGAGTACGTGGACGGGTCCACGCTCCAGTCGATCGTCGAGCGGGCCGGCCCGCTCGACGTCCACTTCGCGGCCCACTACGCCCGCCAGGTCGCCGCCGGGCTCCAGCACGCCTACGAGCAGAAGTTCGTCCACCGCGACGTCCGCCCCGCGAACCTCCTGGTGGACCGCGCCGGGGTCGTCAAGATCCTCGACTTCGGTCTGGTCCGGTCCGAGGCCGAGGACACCGGCGAGCTGACCCGCCAGGCCGTGGACCGGAGCATCCTCGGCACCGAGGACTACATCGCCCCCGAGCAGTCCATCGACAGCTCGCGGGTGGACATCCGGGCCGACCTGTACTCGCTCGGCGCGACCCTCTACTTCCTGCTCACGGGCCGCACCCTGTTCCCCGACTGCCCGGCCGGCGAGCGGATGATCTGGCACCAGGTGAAGAACCCCACCCCGGTCAACAAGGTCCGCCCGGACGTGCCGCTGAAGCTGGCCGGCGTCGTCCACAAGTTGCTGCGGAAGAAGCCCGACGAGCGGTACGCGACCCCGGCCGAGGTGTTCGAGGCGCTCGCCCCGTTCATCGCCGACGAGGTGCCCCCGGTCCCGGAACCGGGGTGGATCCCCGAGCGCCGGGGCCGCGTCGCCGCGGGCCGCGGGGCCGTCGCCAAGCCCACGTCGGCGGTCATCTCGGCCCGGTCCCCGGCCCCGGCCGCCCTGCCGGCGCCCGCCGCCCCGGCGGCGACCCCCGCCCCGCTCGGGCAGCCCGGCCCGGCGTCCGACGTGTTCGCGCCCGCGTTCCCCCGGGTGCCCGGCCAGCCCCCGCCCAAGAAGAAGAAGCCGGGCGACGGCGGGGCCGGACCGGGCCGCGCCAAGAGCCGCCAGCCCGAGGCCGACATCGACACGACCCCGGACGCCACGGGCAGCAGCGAGACGCCCCCGCGGAAGCGCCGCCGCCCGGAGCCCGTCGGGGACGACAGCGGCGACCCGGAGGCGGCGGCCCAGCGTGCGGGCGGCACGGGCATCATCATCGTGCTCACCGTCGCGCTGCTCCTGGCCCTCGCCGGCATCGCGTTCCTGCTCCTCAATAAGTGACCCCGCCGGGCGGCGCGAGCGCGCCGCTCGTTCGCGGATTCTTGGTGGGGCAGACATTCTTGTCTGCCCCCAGTTGCCCCACGAGGCAGGCAAGAATGCCTGCCCCACCAGGAACCTCCGGCCCCGCGCGCCGCCGGGAGCGGGTTCATTTCCCCTTCGAATCGCCCGCCGGCGAATTGCATCGGCGGTCCGTTCTGCGATAATCCCCGGAACCTGCCGCTCCACGCCGGTGTTTACTCCGGGACGCCGGCCCACCCCTCCGAGACGCTGCCATGACGCGCCGCGCGCTGCTGTCCTCTTTCGCACTCGCACTCACGCTCCCGGTGGCCACGTCGGCCGACTGGTCGCGGTTCCGCGGCCCGAACGGCACCGGGACGGCCGAGGGCGAGATGCCGGCCATCAACCCGAAGGCCCCGCTGTGGAAGGCCGCGATCCCCGGCCGCGGGGCCGGGTCGCCGATCGTGGTCGGCGGCAAGGTGTACCTCCAGACGGCCGCGACCGACGGCACCAAGCGGTCCCTCCTGTGCCTGGACGCCGGCACCGGGGCGACCGTGTGGGCGAAGGACGTCGCGGCCTCGGCCGCCCCCACGCACGCCAAGAACTCGCTCGCGTCGAGCACCCCGGCGTGCGACGGCAAGCAGGTGTACGCCGTGTGGTGGGACGGCTCGGGCGTGTCGCTGTACGGGTACGACCTGAAGGGGGCCGAGAAGTGGCGGACCTCGCTGGGCGGGTACAAGAGCCAGCACGGCCCGGGGTTCTCGCCGGTCGTCCACGACGGGCTGGTGTTCGCCAACGTCGACGACGACGCGCGGGCCGAACTGGTCGCCCTCGACGCCAAGACCGGCGCGAAGAAGTGGGTCCAGGAGCGGAAGCGCGAGCGCGCGTCCTACTCGACCCCGTTCCTGCTGACCCGCGAGGGAAAGCCGGCCGAGCTGATCCTCGGCACGACGACCGCCCTCACGTCCTACGAGCCGGCGACCGGCAAGGTGAACTGGAACTACGACGTGGTGTGGCCCAAGGGGAAGATGCCGCTGCGGGTCATCGCGCACCCGGTGTACGTCGGCGGGCTCCTAGTGATGACCAGCGGCGACGGCGGCGGCTCGCGGTACATGGTCGCCGTGGACCCGGACCAGAAGTCCCCCGCGAAGGTCTGGGAGTTGAGCAAGGAGATCCCGTACGTGCCGTGCCTGCTCACCAAGGGCGACCTCTTGTTCTGGATCGGCGACAACAAGGGGAGCTTCGCGTGCTGCGCCGACGCGAAGACCGGCAAGGTGCTGTTCAACGAGCGGCTGCTCGCGAAGGAGCCGTCGGCGTCGCCGGTCATGGTCGGGGACAAGATCCTGATGATCGCCGAGGACGGCGAGTTCGTGGTGTTCAAGGCCGCCGCGAAGTACGACGAGGTCGAGCGCGCGAAGCTCGCCGACAAGGAGAAGGTGTTCGCGTCGCCGGCCGTGGCCGACGGCAAGCTGTTCATCCGCGGCGAGTCGCACCTGTACTGCTTCGGCAAGAAGTGATGCCACTCTGCCGCGTTCAGAAGCGGTGGCGGAATGGTCCGCGTGGTTGGTGAGGTGGTGTCGCGTGCCCCCTCACCCGCGACCCGCAGAGCCGCGTCGCGACCTCTCCCCCGAGACCGGGGGCGAGGTGGGGGCGGTCGGTCCGGTCGCAGAGG
>NZ_JBHYGG010000011.1:0-25319 GCF_051859125.1 Gemmata sp. | reverse complement strand
CCGAGCGCCGAGCGAGGGTTCACGTTGACCCTCGCTCGGCGCTCGGGCTCGGACCGACACGAACCCAACAGATCCGGTATCAATCGGGCTTCTTCGGCGGGTCGGTCTTTTCGGCCGGCTTCTTGAGGAACGGCACCGGCTTCAGGTCCAGCTTCTTCACCGTCTGGAGGTAGTCGAGCACCTTGGCCGAGCGGTCGCCGCCGACCTGCGCGTGGAAGTGGAGCGTGAACCCGTGCGGCCCCTTCGCGTCGATGAGCTTCGGCTGGAGCGTCAGGAACGCCCGCACCGCTTCGAGTTGGCCCATCATCGCGGCGCAGAAGATGTCGATCCGCGCCCCGCGTTCGAGGAGGAACTCGACGATGTCGTGCCGGCCCATGTGCGACGCCGCGCCGAGGGCGCTTTCCCAGTCGCCGGCCCCCCAGTTCATCGTTGCGTGCAGCAACCCCGGCTCCCGCTCGAGGAGCTTCTTCGTCATGTCGAGGTCCATGTGCGCAAAGACGACGAAGTCCTGCACGAGGAGGCGGTTGATCTGCGGGTTCTTCCAGCTCGGGTTGAACCCCGGCGGCGGGTAGTCGCGGGTGAACGGCGCTTCGGCCGGGACGCGGTGCGGCATCGGGGCCACGTCGGGCGTGTCGGCCGCGAGCGCCTCGCGGCCCAACACGACGCTGGCGGTGAACGCGGCGAACGAGCGGCGGTCGATGGGGTCTGGCATCGGTGGTGCTCCGGGGCGGGCGTCGTGCCTCCCATAATACCCGCGGTCCGGGGGATTGCGAGGCGCTGCCGCCTTCCCCTGCCCCGCGGCGTTGGGTACGCTTGCGGGATACCGCGCACCCCAACGGACCCGCAATGACCCCCACCCGACTCGCCCTCGCGCTGTGCCTGCTGGCCGGAGCCGCGGCCGCAGCCGCCGACTGGCCCACGATCCTCGGCCCGACCCACGACGGTGCCTCGCCGGAGAAGGGGATCGTTGCCCCGTGGCCGAAAGAGGGGCTGAAGAAGCTCTGGGCGTGCAAGCTCGGCATCGGGTACGCGCCGCCCGTGGTCGCCAACGGGAAGCTCTACCACTTCGACCGGTTCGACGACGCCTGCCGCACCACTTGCCGCGACGCCGCGACCGGCAAGGAACTGTGGACGCACGAGTTCCCCACCGCCTACGAGGACCGGTACGGGTACGAGCCCGGCCCCCGCGCGTGCCCCGTCGTGGACGGCGACCGCGTGTACGTCTACGGCCCCGACGGCTTGCTCGTCTGCCTCAGGGCCGACGACGGGAAGGAGGTGTGGCGGCTCGACACGAAGGCGAAGTACCACTTCCACCAGAACTTCTTCGGCGTCGGCAGCGTGCCGGTGGTGGACGGCGACCTGCTCATCGTCGCCGTGGGCGGCAGCGAGAAGGGGCCGCGGCCGGTCGACTTCCGGCAGGTGAAGCCCAACGGCACCGCGTTCGTGGGGCTCGACAAGAAGACCGGCACCGTGAAGTACGAGGCCGGCGACGAACTCGCGAGCTACGCCAGCCCGACGATCGCCACCGTCGACGGCAAGAAGACCGCCCTGTACTTCGGCCGCGGCGGGCTGACCGGGTTCGACCCCCAGACCGGCAAGCAACTGTTCCGCGAGCCGTGGCGGGCGAAGATCGAGGAGAG
This sequence comes from Gemmata sp., assembly GCF_051859125.1. Classification (NCBI taxonomy): domain Bacteria; kingdom Pseudomonadati; phylum Planctomycetota; class Planctomycetia; order Gemmatales; family Gemmataceae; genus Gemmata; species Gemmata sp. The sequence goes on along the minus strand of NZ_JBHYGG010000011.1, from coordinate 23,679 downwards.
CGTGAACGCAGCTAACCCCGTCGTGGTCGGCGACCAGATCCTGCTGACCGAGTGCTACGGCCCGGGTGCGGTGCTGATCGAGGTGAAGGGCGGGAACGTCAAAGAGGTGTGGACCGACGCCGCCAAGGACCGCGACGAGAAGGCGCTCCAGTGCCACTGGAACACACCGGTCCACCTCAACGGGTTCGTCTACGGGAGCAGCGGCCGGCACACCGAGGACGCCGAGCTGCGGTGCGTCGAGTTGAAGTCCGGCAACGTGAAGTGGGCGAAGCGGAAGACGACGCGCTGCACGTTCCTCGCGGTGGACAACCACCTCGTGAGCCTCTCCGAGTACGGGATGCTGTCGCTCATCAAGCCGAACCCGGAGAAGTACGACGAGGTCTCGAAGTACGAGGTGCCCGAACTGGAGTACCCGTGCTGGGCCCCGCCGGTGCTGAGCAACGGGATCATGTACGTCCGCGGCAAGGGGAAGCTGCTGGCGCTGGAGCTGATCCCGCAGCGGAAGTGAACGTGCAATCCAGATCGAAGCGATGGCACGCGGATGACGCGGATGAAAGGCAGGATGAAGAGGATCAGAGATAGGTCGTTCTGTGGACCGGGTCTTGTCTGATCCGTCTGGAATCCGGCATTGATCCGCGTCACCCGCGTGCCATCGCTTCTATTGCTGGCGAACTCCGGTCGCTGACGCACACGATTTGCCAAAAGACCCCCCTCCCCGCACCGCGGTGTCAAGCGAAATTTCGGGCACCCCTGTTGCCAGGGGCGGGCTCGCGTTATAAACGATATCTTCTCACGCACCGCCGCACGCGCTTTGTCACCACGAAGCCACCGCAGCGGGAGGGGTCGTAGCCGAAACACCGGCGAACCCCGCTACCGAGAGGAACGAAATGGCGAATGAACAGCCCGACGCAGCCGCGGCTCCGGAGCCGACGGCCGCAGCCGCCGCCCCCACCGCGACCCTACCCGCTGCAGCCGCAGCCGCAGACGCCAAGCCGGCCGCCGAGCCTGCGGGCAAGCCCGCCGCCGAGGCCGCACTCCCGACCGCGAAGCGGACCAAGAAGCCGGGCGTCCCGCCCCGCCGCGGCAAGAAGCTCCGCAACCACCTCCGCAACGTGGAGAAGAAGCTCCGCGAGACCGGCACGGTGCCGCTGCGGCAGGCCGTCGCGGAACTCAAGAAGCTCAAGCGGGTCAAGTTCGACGAGACCGTCGAGGTCCACATCAACCTCGGCATCGACGTCACCCAGTCCGACCAGATGGTCCGCGGCGCGATCCCGCTGCCGCACGGCATCGGCAAGAGCGTCCGCGTGGCCGTGTTCGCCCAGGGCGACAACGCCGCCAAGGCGAAGGCCGCCGGGGCCGACATCGTCGGGGCCGCCGACCTCGTCGAGAAGATCCAGAAGGAAGGGTTCCTCGAGTTCGACGTGGTCATCGCCACCCAGGACATGATGGCGATGGTGTCCCGGCTCGGTAAGGTGCTCGGCCCCCGCGGCCTGATGCCCACCCCGAAGGCCGGCACCGTGGTCCCCGCCTCGGGCAACCTCGACGCCGCGGTCCGCGAGTTCAAGGCCGGCAAGGTCGAGTACCGGTCCGACAAGACCGGGCAGATCCACGCGGGCGTCGGCAAGATGAGCTTCGACGAGCAGAAGCTCGTCGAGAACATCAACGTCTTCGTCGAGCAGGTCCGCAACGCCAAGCCGTCGGGCGTGAAGGGCAACTTCATCAACGGGGTGGTGCTCTCCGCCACCATGTCCCCCGGCATCCGGATTTCCTTCTAACTGCAAGTGGACAGTGGGACGTGAGCAGTGGGACGTGCAACCCCCGCTGCTCCACCTGCGGTCCCCGGCACGAGGTGCCGCTGGTGTCTTGACTGCACACCGCCCACTACACACTGAACACTGGCGCAGCAATGAGCAAGAAGATCAAAGAGCTGGAGCTGAACACCCTCCGCGACACCTTCAAGGGCGTCCGGGACATGGTCCTGCTGGAGCCGCTGAAGCTCGACTCGGCCACCGAGTACGAGTTCCGCAAGAAGCTCCGCGAGAAGAAGATCCGCGTCAAGCTCGTGAAGAACACTCTTGTCAAGAAGGTGTTCACCGAGAACGGCGTCGCCGTCGAGACCGGCAGCGGCCCGACCCTGCTGGCCTGGGGCGGCGAGAGCGTCAAGGAGCTCGCTCTTGCCGTCAGGGGCCTGATCAAGGATCTGAAGAAGGACCCCAAGGCCCCGGACAAGTTCAAGATCAAGACGGCGGTGTCCGAGGGCACGCCCGTCACCATCGAACAGGCCGAGAAGATCCCGACCCGCATCGAGGCGATCGGCTCGCTGGTCTCCGCGATCCTCGCGCCGGGCTCGGCCATCGCCGGTGCCCTGGTCGGTCCGGCCAACAACCTCGCCGGCATCCTCAAGGCGATCGAGGAGAAGACCGGCGACGCCGCTCCGGCCCCCGCCGCGAGCTGAGTCGAACCTGTGGGTTGATTGAGCTGTCACAACATCCAAGCCCCTAGACAGCGGTCTGTGGGCGTTCTTAACCGGGCTATTACGCTTCCGCCGGGCCGCTTCACCCGGCAGCTTTACAAAAGGAATACTCCCATGGCGAGCATTGCTGAACTCGGCGACCAGATCGCCGCCCTGACCATTGCACAGGCCGTCGAACTGAAGAACCTGCTCAAGGAAAAGTACGGCATCGAGCCGGCCGCCGGCGCGGCCGCCGCTGCTCCGGTCGCCGCCGCTGCTGCCGCGGCGCCGGTGGAGGCCCCGACCGAGTTCAACGTGATCCTCGAAGGCGGCTTCGACGCGGCCAAGAAGGTCGGCATCATCAAGGTCGTCCGCGAGTTGACCGGCCAGGGCCTGGCCGAGGCCAAGGCGACCGTCGAGTCCGCCCCGAAGTCGATCAAGGAAAACGTCGACAAGAAGATCGCCGAGGACCTCAAGAAGAAGCTCGAGGACGCCGGCGCGAAGGTCACCGTCAAGCCGGCCGGCTGAGTGGCCGTGTGAACGAGCCGAGCCCACCCGTCGAACGGGTGGGCTCGTGCTGCTCTATCGTGCAAAAAAAATGCCCGGGTGGGTAGATTTACCCAATCCACTCGAATACGATAAACACGTATCGGTCAAGCGGACCGGCTTTTTCGGCCCCGTATCCACCTCCTCTGGCCAGGGGAGCGGTCAACGGGGCCATCCGCGTAGCCAGTGGTGACAATGCGCGCGACCCACTTGCCCGGATGTGCCTTACCCTCTCGAATCCACACCATGCCCTTGCTTGTGGGAACATTCAGTCCGGGGTTCGCCCGCCCGAGCGGTGAACCCGACGGGCGGTCGTCGGTGTCCTTGACTCGCGCGTCGCGCGCGCCGGGGGCCCCCCCCGTGTCCGCCGCGATCACTCGTCGTTACAGCGTTCAATAACCACCCCCGCGTTCCGACGCAAGGTCCGCTGCCAAGGGGGCAGCGGACGCGCGCCGGCTTCGCCGATTTCCGGACGGTTCAAGGTTCAGGGCTCATTGTTCAAAGTTGAATCCGCCGTCCTCAACTTTGAACAATGAACTTCCGACTTTGAACTGCCTTGGGAGGAGCAACCCCGATGCCCATCCCGGCACAGCGGATCATTGTCCCCACGACCGAGCGCAACTTCGGCCGCTTCGGCGACGCCGTCGAGGTCCCGGACCTCACGGAGGTCCAGACGCGGTCCTACGACCGGTTCCTCCAGCTCGACGTCCACTGGGACAAGCGGACCCCGACCGGCCTCGAAGGGGTGATGAAGGAAATCTTCCCCATCGAGAGCTACGACAAGAAGATCGCGCTGGAGTACATCAAGTACGACCTCGGCAAGCCCCGGTACGACCCGGACGAGTGCCGCCAGCTCCGCCTCACCTACGGCCGCCCGTTCCGCGTGTGGCTCCGCCTCCGCAAGAGCGATGGTACCGCCGTCGAGGAGGAAGTCTATCTCGGTGACATGCCGATCATGATCGGCGGCGGCGAGTTCATCATCAACGGGGCCGAGCGGGTCGTCGTCTCCCAGCTCCACCGCTCCCCGGGCGTGGACTTCGTCGTCACCCGCGAGGCCGACAAGGACCTCCACTCCTGCCGCATCATCCCAGAACGCGGGAGCTGGATCGAGATCAACTGCACCAAGAAGGACACCCTCGGGGTCCGCATCGACCAGAGCGGCAAGTTCTCGGCCCTGACGCTGCTCCGGGCCATGGACCCGATGTACTCGACCACGGCGAACATCCTCAAGGAGTTCCTGCCGATCGAGCACGTCAAGTTCGGCAAGGACCCGGCCGCGCTGCGGGCCCGGCTGGTCGGCGACGTCGAGGCCGGCGTCATGCCGATGATCGCCGCCGACGACGTCATCGACCCGGAGACGGGCGAGGTGTACCTCGACGCGGGCAAGCCGTTCACGGCCGACAAGGCCGACAAGGCGATCCTCGCCAACATCAACGAGCTGGCCGTCATCTCGTACCCCAAGGACCCGATCGTCCTCAACTCGCTGAACGAGGACGGCACCGACTCGCACGAGGCGGCGCTGCTCAAGATCTACCAGCGGCTCCGGCCGGGCAACCCGGCGCAGCTCGAAAAGGCCCGCGAGCTGTTCAAGGAGAAGTTCCAGGACGCCAACCGGTACCGGCTCGGCCGCGTCGGCCGGTTCCGCATCAACCGGAAGTTCGACCAGGCCGTCGCCGAGACGGAGATGACCCTTCGGAGCGTGGACTTCGTCAACTCGATGAAGTACCTGCTCGACCTGCGGGCGCACAAGGGCGGCGTGGACGACATCGACCACCTGGGCAACCGCCGGCTCCGCACCATCGACGAGCTCGCCGCCGACGAGCTCCGCAAGGGGTTCCTCAAGCTCCGCCGCACCGTGCAGGAGCGCATGGCGATCCGCGACCAGCAGGACATGAGCCCGCGGACCCTCATCAACCCGAAGTCGGTCTCGGCCGCGATCGAGTACTTCTTCGGCCGGTCGGAGCTGTCGCAGGTCGTGGACCAGACGAACCCGCTCGCCCAGCTCACGCACGAGCGGCGGCTGTCGGCCCTCGGGCCGGGCGGGTTGAACCGGAAGCGGGCCGGGTTCGAGGTGCGCGACGTCCACATCTCGCACTACGGCCGCATCTGCCCGATCGAGACCCCCGAGGGCACGAACATCGGGCTCATCTCGTCGCTCTCGATCTACGCCGAGATCGACGAGTACGGGTTCCTCACGACGCCGTACAAGAAGGTCAAGAACAAGAAGCTGACCGACGACGTGGTGCGGCTCCGGGCCGACGAGGAGTCGCAGGCGGCGCTGGTGCCGGCCGACATCCCGACCGAGGGCGACAAGATCTCGGTGGACCGCGTGAACGGCCGGCTGGCCGGCGACCTGCAGCTCATCCTCTCGGACCGGGTCGAGTACATCGACGTGTCGCCCAAGCAGATGGTCGGCGTGTCCGCGGGGCTGATCCCGTTCCTCGAGCACGACGACGCGAACCGCGCGCTCATGGGCTCGAACATGCAGCGGCAGGCCGTGCCGCTGCTGATCCCCGAGCCGGCGCTCGTCTGCACCGGCCTGGAGGTCGAGGTCGCCAAGCACTCCGGGATGCTCGTCCGCGCCCAGGAGGACGGCACCGTCGTGTACGTGGACGCCGAGCGGATCAAGCTCGAGGAGAAGGACAAGATCGTCCGCGAGTACGTCCTGCGGAAGTACCACGGGCTCAACGAGCGGACGTGCCTGAACCAGAAGCCGATCGTCCGCATGGGCGAGAAGGTGAAGAAGGGCCAGGTCATGGCCGACGGGGCCGCGACCCGCGGGGGCGAGCTGGCCCTCGGGCGGAACGTGCTCGTCGGGTTCATGTCGTGGGAGGGGTACAACTTCGAAGACGCGATCATCATCAGCGAGCGGCTGGTGAAGAACGACACGTACACCTCGATCCACATCGAGGAGTTCGACATCGAGATCCGCGAGACGAAGCTCGGCAAGGAGGAGTTCACCCGCGACATCCCGAACGTCTCGCCCAAGGCGCTGTCGAACCTCGACGAGCGGGGCGTGGTCCAACTGGGCACGTACGTCCGCCCCGGCGACATCCTGGTCGGCAAGGTGTCGCCCAAGTCGCGGTCGGAGCTGACGCCCGAAGAGAAGCTGCTGCACGCGATCTTCGGCCGGGCCGGCGAGGACGTGAAGAACGACTCGCTCGAGGTGCCGTCGGGCGTCGAGGGCATCGTCATCGCCGCGCACCGGTTCAGCCGCCGGGCGAGCATGACCGAGGACGAGAAGAAGGAGATCGCGCGGCAGGAGAAGGAGATCAACGAGACGTACTCGGAGAAGATCGCGGGCCAGTTCCGCGAGTTCATCGAGGCCCTAGGCGAGGTGCTCGACAAGAAGGAGCTGAAGGACCCGAACACCGGCAAGCAGCTCGGCAGCGACAAGGACGACAAGGTCGTCACCGAGCAGGCCAAGGTGTTCAAGCTCGAGAACCTCGACGTCCGCAGCCCGGACCACCAGAAGAAGGCCCAGAAGATCTACAACCGGCACTGGGAGCGGCTCCAGTTCTTCATCGACGAGCAGGACCGGAAGCTCAACTCGCTCAAGCGGGGCGACGAGCTGCCCAGCGGCGTCCAGCAGATGGTCAAGGTGTACGTCGCGACCAAGCGCGTCATCTCGGTCGGCGACAAGATGGCCGGCCGGCACGGGAACAAGGGCGTGATCTCGAAGGTGCTCCCCGAGGAGGACATGCCGTACCTCAAGGACGGCACCCCGGTGGACATCCTCCTGAACCCGCTCGGCGTGCCGAGCCGCATGAACGTGGGCCAGATCCTCGAGACGCACCTCGGGTACGCGGCCGCGAAGCTCGGGTTCAAGGCCGTCACCCCGGTGTTCGACGGGGCGACCGAGGAAGAGATCCGGGCCTCGCTCAAGGAGGCCGGGTACTCGGAGACGGGCAAGAGCGTGCTGTACGACGGGCGGACCGGCGAGGCGTTCGACCAGCCGGTCACGGTCGGGTACATCTACATGCTCAAGCTGCACCACCTCGTCGACGACAAGGTCCACGCCCGGGCCACGGGGCCGTACTCGCTCATCACCCAGCAGCCGCTGGGCGGCAAGGCGCGGTTCGGCGGCCAGCGGTTCGGCGAGATGGAAGTGTGGGCCCTCGAGGCGTACGGCGCCGCCTACATCCTCCAGGAGCTGCTCACCGTGAAGTCCGACGACGTCGAGGGCCGCACGAAGATCTACGAGAGCATGGTCAAGGGCGAGAACACGCTGGAGGCCGGCACCCCCGCCAGCTTCGACGTGCTCACGCACGAGATCCGCGGCCTCGGGCTCAACATGTGCCTGGAAAAGAAGCGGGTCTGAGGCCCGCCGGCGGGCCACGGGGGCGAGCCCCGTGGCGCCTGAAGTGAAGACAACGACCACGGGGCAAGCCCCGTGGCTCGCTCATCCCACGAACACCACTCCTGTCCACACCGGGGAGTTTCATATGTCCAGCGCACCGCCTGTTGTCAAAACCGCCGACGCCGCCGGCGAGTCGAACTCGTACGAGCGGATCAACGACTTCGGGGCCGTCCGGATCTCGCTGGCCAGCCCCCAGGACATCCGCTCGTGGTCCCACGGCGAGGTCAAGAAGCCGGAGACCATCAACTACCGCACGTACCGCCCCGAGAAGGACGGCCTGTTCTGCGAGCGGATCTTCGGGCCGGAGAAGGACTGGGAGTGCACCTGCGGCAAGTACCGCGGGATGAAGTACAAGGGCATGGTGTGCGACCGTTGCGGGGTGAAGGTCACGCACAGCCGCGTCCGCCGCAAGCGCATGGGCCACATCGAGCTGGCCGCCCCGGTCGTCCACATCTGGTTCTTCAAGGCGATGCCGAGCCGCCTCGGCACCCTGCTGGACATGAAGACGACCAACCTGGAAAAGATCATCTACTTCCAGGACTACGTCGTCGTCGACGCGGGCGAGCTGGGCAAGGGCGAGAAGCCCATCCTGAAGGAGCGGGAGATCCTGACCGAGGACCGGTACAAGGAGATGCGGCAGCTGCACGGCGACGTGTTCGAAGTGGACATGGGCGCCGAGGCCATCAAGAAGCTGCTGGAGAAGCTGAACCTCACGGACCTGGCGAAGGAGCTGCGGGCGCGGCTCGAGAAGGAAATGGCCCGGGGCGACAAGGCCAGCAAGCAGCGGCTCAAGGAGCTGGTGAAGCGGCTCAAGACCGTCGAGTCGCTCCGCGACAGCTCGAACAAGTGCGAGTACATGGTGCTGGAGTGCATCCCGGTGATCCCGCCGGACCTCCGCCCGCTCGTGCTCCTCGACAGCGGCAACTTCGCGACCAGCGACCTGAACGACCTGTACCGCCGGATCATCAACCGGAACAACCGGCTGAAGAAGCTGGTGGACCTGAACGCGCCCGAGGTCATCATCCGCAACGAGAAGCGGATGCTCCAGCAGTCGGTGGACGCGCTGTTCGACAACAACCGGTGCAAGCGGCCGGTGCTGGGGTCGAGCAACCGCCCGCTCAAGTCGCTGACCGACATGATCAAGGGCAAGCAGGGCCGGTTCCGCGAGAACCTGCTCGGCAAGCGGGTCGACTACTCGGCCCGGTCCGTCATCGTCGTCGGCCCGGAGCTGAAGCTGCACCAGTGCGGGCTGCCGAAGAAGATCGCGCTGGAACTGTTCCAGCCGTTCATCATCCGCCGGCTCAAGGAGCTCCAGCACGCCGACACGATCAAGTCGGCGAAGAAGATGCTGGAGCGCAAGGACGACGTGGTCTGGGACATCCTCGAGGAGGTGACCAAGAGCCACCCGGTGATGCTGAACCGGGCCCCGACGCTGCACCGGATGGGCATCCAGGCGTTCGAGCCGGTGCTCATCGAGGGCAACGCGATCCGGATCCACCCGCTCGTGTGCAAGGGGTTCAACGCCGACTTCGACGGCGACCAGATGGCCGTCCACCTGCCGCTCTCGATCGAGGCGCAGGTCGAGGCGACCGTCCTGATGATGTCGACCAACAACATCTTCAGCCCGGCCAACGGGAACCCGATCATCACGCCGTCGCAGGACATCGTGATGGGGTGCTACTACCTCACGGCCGCCCGGGGCACCGAGGACGAGGCCGTCGAGGCCGGCGACGGGATGAAGTTCCACAACCCCGGCGAGCTGTTCCGGGCGTTCGCCGAGCACAAGCTCGGGCTCCACGCGAAGGTGTGGGTGCGGCTCCCGCAGGGGTACGTCGAGGTCACCGACGCGGGCGACACGAAGCTCACCGTCGGGGCGCTCGTCACGCAGGAGGCGTTCTTCGCCGAGGAGGCGAAGGTCCGCGAGAACAACGCCAAGCGGGGCGCGGCCAAGCTGAAGCTCCCGCACGGGAACAAGTTCCCCAAGAAGGTCGTCAGCGAGGTCAAGGACGAGAAGGGCACCGCCCGGGCCGAGGAGCTGCCCCGGAAGCCGAGCGGCCTCGTCCGCACGACCGTCGGCCGCGTGATCTTCAACGACATCTTGCACCCGAAGATGGCGTTCTACGACCTCGCGCTCAGCTCGAAGTACCTGAGCCGCATCATCGCCGACTGCTACCAGCTCCTCGGCCGCCGCGAGACGATCGCGCTGCTGGACCGGATGAAGGAAACGGGGTTCCGGCAGGCGACGCGCAGCGGCCTGTCGTTCGCCGCGAGCGACCTGCGGACCCCCGAGAACAAGGAGGGGGTGCTCAGGGAGAAGGACAAGGAGGTCGAGAAGGTCCGCAAGCAGTTCGAGCGCGGCATCATCACCGAGGTCGAGCGCTACAACAAGGTGATCGACACGTGGATGGAAGCCCGTGACATGATCACCAAGAAGATGATGACCGACCTCGCCAACGACCGCCGCGAGGACCAGGTGACGAAGAAGGTGGTGCCGTACCTGAACCCGATTTACCTGATGGCCCACTCGGGCGCGCGGGGCGGCATCGAGCAGATCCGCCAGCTCGCCGGCATGCGTGGGCTGATGGCGAAGCCGAGCGGGGCGATCATCGAGACGCCCATCAAGAGTAACTTCCGCGAGGGGCTGACGGTGCTGGAGTACTTCTCCAGCACGCACGGGGCCCGTAAGGGCCTGGCCGACACCGCGCTGAAGACGGCCGACTCGGGGTACCTCACCCGCAAGCTGGCCGACGTGGCCCAGAACGTCGTCATCACCATGCACGACTGCGGCACCACCCGCGGGATGAGCAAGGGCGTGATGTACAAGGGCGAGGAGATCGACCGCTCGCTGGCCGACTCGATCCGCGGCCGCGTGTCCCGGGAGACCATCAAGAACCCGACGACCCGCGACGTGATCGTCGAGGAGAACCAGATGATCGACCCGTTCCGGGCCAAGGAACTGGAGAAGGCCGGGTTCGACAAGATCATGGTCCGCAGCCCGATGACGTGCGACGCCTCCCTGGGCGTGTGCCGCCTGTGCTACGGCATGGACCTGGCCACGGGGGCGCTGGTGGAGGACGGCATGGCCGTCGGCATCATCGCGGCCCAGTCGATCGGCGAGCCCGGCACCCAGCTCACGATGCGGACGTTCCACATCGGCGGCGTGGCCAGCAAGGGCGCGGCGGCCGACAGCGAGCACAAGACGAAGAAGGGCGGCATCGTCCAGTTCGAGCGGATCCGCGTCGTCAACAACGACGAGGGCCGGAGCATCGCGCTGGCCCCGCGGACCGGCGAGCTGCTCATCGTCCGCGGCAAGGACGGCCCGGTGCTCGAGCGGTTCGGGGTGCCCAACGGGGCCGAGGTGCTCGTCGCCGAGGGCCAGGAGGTCGCCACCGGGGCGGCCCTGGTGAAGTGGGACCCGCACTCGATGCCGATCGTCACCGAGGAGGGCGGGACGATCAAGTACCAGGACATCAAGGAGGGCGTCACGCTCCGCAAGGACAAGGACACCGCCACCGGCATCGAGCGGCGGACCATCATGGAGCACAAGGGCGACCTGCACCCGGTCATCCAGGTGCTCGGCGACAAGGGCGTGGTCCTGAAGTGGTACCCGATCCCGGAGCGGGCCAACATCCAGGTGACCGAGGGCCAGAAGGTCGGCCCCGGCACCCTGCTCGCCAAGACGCCCCGCGAGGTGTCGCAGCAGCAGGACATCACCGGCGGCCTGCCCCGGGTCACCGAGCTGTTCGAGGCCCGGCGGCCCCGGAACCCGGCGGTCATGGCCGAGATCGACGGCAAGGTCCGCATCGGCGACAAGAAGCGGGGCAAGAAGCTCGTCTACGTGGTCCCCGAGACCGACGACGGCAAGCCCACCGGGGACCCGGACCGCGAGCACCAGGTGCCCGGGGCCGCGCACATGCGGGTCCACGCGGGCGAGTACGTCAAGGCCGGCGACGCGCTGGTCCACGGCCCGCTCGTGCCGCACGACATCCTGAAGATTAAGGGGGCCGACGCGGTCCAGGAGTACATGTGCCGCGAGGTCCAGGCGGTGTACCGCTCCCAGCGCGTGGACATCGACGACAAGCACATCGAGATCATCGTGTCGCAGATGCTCCGCAAGGTGAAGGTCACCGACACCGGCGACACGGGGCTGCTCCCGGGCGCGGTCATGGACCAGTTCGCGTTCAACGAGGTGAACCGCCGCACGACCGACGAGTGCGTCAAGATCGTGGACCCGGGCGACTCGCCGTTCGAGGCCGGCAAGGTGGTCAGCCGGGAGGCGTTCGAGGAGGTCCGCGCCGGGCTCGAAAAGGGCAGCGGCAAGAAGCGGCTCCCGACGTGCGTGCCCCCCGAGCCGGCCAGCAACGAGATCCAGTTGCTCGGGATCACCAAGGCCGCCGTGCAGTCCGACAGCTTCATCAGCGCCGCGAGCTTCCAGGAGACCACGAAGGTGCTCACGGAAGCGGCCCTCGCGAGCAAGGTCGACTACCTGGTGGGCCTCAAGGAGAACGTGATCCTCGGGCACCTGATCCCGGCGGGCACGGGCTTCAAGACGCACCAGGAGTCGGAGGTGAAGATCAACCTGACCGGGGCCGAGTACCGGTACGGGCAGCCCGAGGCGGCGGCCGCCGCGGAGTGAGTTTCGACCTGGGGGCGGGGGACGCGGGTCCCCCGCTCGGCACGGGCGAGGCGGTAACCGGGGGACCCGCGTCCCCCGCTCGCCAAAAACCGTACCAACCCCCTTCCCGCTTTTTCGTGAACCGCTAACATACCGCTTCCCGTCCGGCGACCCGCGCCGGCGGCCGAGCCAGGATGTCGACGAATGCCGACGATTAACCAGTTGATCAAGTCGCCCCGGGTGCCGCAGCGGTCGAAGTCGAAGCACCCGGCCATGCAGGGGTGCCCGCAGAAGCGCGGCGTCTGCACGGTCGTCAAGACGATGACCCCGAAGAAGCCGAACTCGGCGCTGCGGAAGGTGGCCCGCGTCCGCCTCTCGACGGGCGTCGAGGTGACCGCGTACATCCCGGGCGAGGGGCACAACCTCCAGGAGCACTCGATCGTGCTCGTCCGCGGCGGCCGCGTCCGCGACCTCCCGGGCGTCCGGTACCACATCGTCCGCGGCGTCCTCGACTGCCAGGGCGTCGGCGACCGCAAGCAGGCCCGCTCCAAGTACGGGGCGAAGAAGGAAGGCAAGTAACCGGGAGCGGGTTCCGCGTTTCGCGTCGACCGCGTCAAGTGGACCGGGCCACGAGAGTGCCCGGAGCCACGGACCGCTCGGCCCGGAGCACGCTGAAACTCGAAACGTTAAACTCGAAACTCGAAACGAAGACCATGGGTTCCAAAAACCGCACCGCCTCGTACACGAAGCTCGCGCCGGACACCCGGTACGGCTCGCTCCTCCTGAGCAAGTTCACCAACTGCCTCATGTACGACGGCAAGAAGTCCGTCGCCACGCGGGTCGTGTACGACGCGCTGGACCAGATCAAGAAGCGGATGCCGGACGCCGACCCGATCGCGGTGTTCACCGACGCGCTGAACAACATCAAGCCCAGCCTCGAGGTCCGGTCCCGCCGCGTCGGCGGTGCGAACTACCAGGTCCCGATGCAGGTGAAGCCCAAGCGGGCCGAGAGCCTCGCGATCCGGTGGCTCCTCGCCGCGATCCGCTCGAAGGCCGGCCGCCCGACCTACCTCCGCCTCGCCGAGGAACTCATGGCCGCGTTCCAGCGCCAGGGCGAGGCCATGGCCAAGCGCGAGCAGACCATCAAGATGGCCGAGGCCAACAAGGCGTTCAGCCACTTCGCGTGGTGACTTGAGAACCGGGTAGTCGGAAGTGGTCAGTGGGCGGTGCCGAACCCGGCACCGCCCACTGGCCTCTTTTCGTTTCGTGAACCCGCTTTGGTAAACTGACCACTCACCACCGTCCACTGTCCACTTGGTGTTCCGATGGCCAAGGCGAAATCGACGTTCGACCTCCCCCGGGTCCGCAACCTCGGCGTGATCGCGCACATCGACGCCGGCAAGACCACGACCACGGAGCACCTGCTCTACTACGCCGGGGCCATGCACAAGCTCGGCGGCGTGGACGACGGCAACACCGTCACCGACTACGACCAGGAGGAGCAGGAGCGGGGCATCACCATCTACTCGGCGTGCGTGCCGTTCGAGTGGGCCGGGTACACCATCAACCTCATCGACACCCCGGGCCACGTCGACTTCACGGCCGAGGTCGAGCGGAGCCTGCGGGTGCTCGACGGCGCGGTCGTTGTGTTCGACGGCCAGAAGGGGGTCGAGGCGCAGTCCGAGACGGTGTGGCGGCAGGCGAACAAGTACGGCGTCCCGCGGCTCGTGTTCGTCAACAAGATGGACGTCGTCGGGGCCAACTTCGCCAAGACGCTGGAGACGGTCCGCGCCCGGCTCACGCCGAACTTCGAGGACCACGGGCGGCCGGTGCCGATCGTCACCCCGATCGGCTCGGGCGGCGAGGCCGACAGCCGCGCGCCGTTCCGCGGGGTCATCGACCTCGTGACGATGCGGGCCAAGTTCTTCGACGCGGGCGACCTGGGCAGGACCGTCCGCGACGCCGACATCCCCGAGGAGCACCTCGACGAGGCCCAGGAGTACCGCGAGAAGCTGTTCGACGTGCTCACGCTCCACGACCCGCAGGACCTCATCTCCACGGCGGTGCTGGAGGGCCAGGAGCCGGACCCCGCCAAGGTCCGCCAACTCATCCGCGAGCAGTGCCTGGCCGGCAAGATCTTCCCCGTGCTGTCCGGGTCCGGCCGCGAGCACATCGGCATTCAACCGCTGCTCGACGCGGTGACGTACTACCTCCCGAGCCCGCTCGACCGCCCGCCCGTCGTCGGCACCGACCCGAAGGGCCGGAGCAAGGAGCTGACGCGGAAGCCGGACCCGAAGGAGCCGTTCTGCGCCCTGGTGTTCAAGGCCGCGTGGCACCCGAGCGGGAACCGGTTCTTCCTCCGCGTTTACTCGGGCGTGCTGAAGCCGAACATGCGGGCGCTGAACCCCGGCAAGGACGTCAAGGAGAACATCTCCAAGCCGTTCCACGTCCACGCCGACCCGGCCCGCGGGCTGGAGGAGGTCGCCGAGGGGCCGGCCGGCGACATCGTGTGCGTGGTCGGGCTCAAGGACACCGGGACCGGCGACACGCTGTGCGAGACGGCGCACCCGATCCTGCTCGAAACGATCTCGTTCGCCGAGGCCGTGGTGAGCCAGTCCATCGAGCCGGACAGCGGCGGCGACCGCGACAAGCTCGGCCTCGCGCTGGAGGTGCTGCAACTCGAGGACCCGACGTTCAAGGTGAAGGCCGACAAGGACACCGGCCAGACGCTGATGAGCGGCATGGGCACGCTGCACCTGGAGGTGAAGAAGCACCGCCTCGAGCGCGACTTCCGGCTCAAGGTGCGGGTCGGCAAGCCGAACGTGAGCTACCGCGAGATGCTGAAGGCCCCGCGGCAGGTCGAGATCAAGCTCGACAAGCTCGGCGACAAGCCGGCGTTCGCGGAACTGAAGGTGTCGTTCACGAACTTCAAGAGCGAGAAGCCGGTCGGCGTGTTCAACGTGGTGAACACCGACGAGAACCCGGTGCCGGTGGCGTTCATGGCGGCCGCCGAGCGGGCGCTCAGCGACGCGCTCCAGACCGGCGAACTCGGCTACCCGATGATGAACGCGCAGGCCCGCATCACCGACGCCAAGTTCGACCCGGTGCTGTCGAGCGAGGACTCGTTCGTTGCGGCCGCGATCCGCGCGTACCGTGAGGCGACGGAGGGAAACGTGCAGTTGCTCGAACCCCTGATGAAGGTGACGGTGACGACCCCGGGGGCGTTCCTGGGCAGTGTCATGGGCGACCTGACGAAGCGCCGCGGGCAGATCGAGTCGCAGGACTCCGGCCAGGGCGACATGATGGAGGTGATCGCGCTGGTGCCGCTGGCGAACCTGTTCACCTACGCGAACGAGGTGCGGAGCCTGAGCCAGGGCCGGGCCGCGATGAGCATGGAACCGCACAGCTACCAACCCGCCCCCGACGAGGTGCTGCGACAACTGCGGGGAGAATAGCCCAATCACGCGGCTTCGCGGATTGGGGTCTCGTACCTGGAAAAGGATAGGCAGCGATCCGCTCACAAGTCAGGGCCTGACTCGACGAGCAATTGCGCTCACATCAAAGTGCTGAAATGGCGACTTCTCGTATAACTTTGTATTTGTTCCGGACCTCAAATCACCTCCTCTGCCGCGTGAATTTTGTCGCAAGTCACCAGCCATCAATACTTTAACATTTGTCCAACGTAGTTTCTTCCGGACAGGTAACATGGTTCCGGAGATGGGGTGTGCAGGTCGTCCGGAATCATTTTCACGGCTGACCTCAACGCGGTCGCTCGCTGAGTACCAACCACCCGTAAACGCGCGTGCTGGTCGCGGGTCGGCCGTCGTCGCCGGTCGCGAACACGTCACGTACCGCGAATCCCGCGGCTTCCAGCAGTCCGAGAACCTCACGCTGCGTGAAGTGGTGCAGCGTCAGCGGCGCGCCGCCGTAGGCCTGTGACATCGTGATGTCACCCGCCGAGGTGCTGCCGACGAGCGTCTTCCAGCGCTGGGCGAGCACTCGCGTCCGGCCGAGGCGGTGGAAGAACCGATTGTGGGCGTGCAGTACGAACCGACCGCCGGGCTTGAGCAAGCGGAAGGCGTTTGCGACCACCTTCGCCCGGTTCTCGGCCCCGCGGACCATGCCGAGCGTGCTGAACAGGCACGCGGCGTAGTCGAAGCTCGCGGCCGGCAGTTCGGCGAGGTCGACGAGGTTCGCCTTCACCCACTCGACGCGCGCCCCGCTCTCGCGGGCTCTCGCGAGCATCTCATCGGATAGATCAACGCCGACGCAGTCGTACCCCTTGCCCGCGAAGTGGGCGCACAGCCGCCCGGTGCCGCACCCCAGGTCCACGAGCCGGCCGGGCGTGGGGAACGCGCGCTCGCAGAACGCGACGTCGGCCCCTGCGAGCGGCGACGCCCGCATCTGCTCGTCGTACCCCGCGACCATGTCGGCGGCGTGCAGGTAGTCCCAGAGGCCGCGGTCCACGCCTTGGGGGAGTTGCCAGTCGGGAATCATCGGGGGAGATTGGGGGATTGGAGATTGGAGGTGGGAGATTGGGCAACTGCGCATACCCTATCGGCGTGCCGGCGGCTGCCAATCCCCACTTTCCTATCCCCCAATTCCCGGTTCCATGCGTTCCACCGACGTAACGATTCGCGACCTGTCGGTCGGTTACGACCACTACCGCTACCGCACGCCGATCAAGTTCGGCGGCGTAGCGCTGGACCGCGTCACCCTGCTGAACGTCCGCATGGTCGTGGAGGACGCCCAGGGGAAGCGGGGCGACGGGTTCGGGTCGATGCCTCTCGGGAACGTGTGGGCGTGGCCGTCGCGGTCGCTCGACTACACCACCACGCTCACCGCGATGCAGAGCTTCGCGGCCGGGACGGCGGCGCTGTACCTCGCGTGCAAGCAGAGCGGGCACCCGATCGACATCACGCACACCCTCGAACCGGTCGTCCTGGCACACGTCCCGGGTGGCGCGCCGGTCGAGCCGATGCCGGCGCTCGCCAAACTCGTCGTCGCGTCGGCGTTCGACGCCGCGCTGCACGACGCCTACGGCAAGTTGCACAGCCGGAACTGTTTCTCCTCCTACGGCCCCGAGTTCCTCGAACACGACCTCGGCCACTACCTCGGGGCGGAGTTCGCCGGGGACCGCCTCGACCGCTACGTCACGGCGGAACCGAAGGCGACGATGCCGCTGTACCACCTCGTCGGGGCTCTGGACCCGATTACCCGGCCGGAGGTCGCAGCGGCGATCGGCGACGGGTTGCCCGAATCCCTCGACGAGTGGATCGCACGCGACGGGTTGACGCACCTCAAGATCAAACTGAACGGCGACGACCTCGACTGGGACGTTCACCGCGTCGTCCACATCGACAAGGTCGCGTCAGAAGCACTGCGGCTGCGAGCAGGCTCCGGGCTGTGGTACTCGCTCGACTTCAACGAGCGGTGCCAGAACGTCGCGTACCTGCTGGAGTTCCTGCGGCGGGTGAAGGACCGCACGCCGACCGGGTACGACCGAATCCAGTACGTCGAGCAGCCGACGGCCCGCGACCTGAAGGCGAACCCCGCGAACCGGATGCACGAGGCCGCGAAGCTCAAGCCGGTGGTGATCGACGAGTCGCTGCTCGACCTGGAGAGCCTGCTGCTGGCGCGGGAGATGGGCTACACCGGGGTCGCGTTCAAGGCGTGCAAGGGGCAGACTCAGACGCTCCTGCTCGCGGCCGCGGCCCAGAAGTTCGGGCTGTTCCGGTGCGTGCAGGACCTCACCTGCGTCGGCGCGTCGCTCATTCATTCCGCGAGCATCGCGGCGCACGTTCCGGGCGTGGCGGCGATCGAGTCGAACGGGCGGCAGTACTGCCCGGCGGCGAACGCGTCGTGGGACGCGCGGTTCCCGGGGGTGTTCACGATCCGCAACGGCACGATGAACACCGCGGTCCTCAACGGCCCGGGGCTCGGCGCGGTGTGACCGATCGCCCGGCGGCCGGATAAGATAAGCCCGAGCCTCCGCACCCCACCGAGACCCGCCGTGCTGCTCGCAACGCTGAAGCTCGCCCGCCGCGTCATCGTCGAGACCGACAAGCGGCTCCTCTGGAAGCTCGCGTACACAATGGGCGTGAAGGGCGCGCTGTCGGTCCACAAGCACAAGCGGCGGATGCAGCGGGGCGAGTTCTTCCCCCCGTTCCTCTACGTCTCGATCATCAACACCTGCAACCTGCGGTGCCAGGGGTGCTGGGTCGACGTGAGCATGAAGCAGCAGACGATCGCGCCCGAGGCGTTCCACACGCTCGTCCGCGAGGCGAAGCGGATGGGGAACGTGTTCTTCGGCATCGTCGGCGGCGAACCGTTCATGCACCCCCACCTGCTCGACATGCTGGCCGAGCACCCGGACTGCTACTTCCAGATCTTCACGAACGGCCACTTCATCACGCCCGAGCGCGCACGGCGGATGCGGCAACTCGGCAACATTACCCCGCTCATCTCGGTCGAGGGCACGGAGATCGTCAGCGACGAGCGCCGCGGCCGCTCGGGGGTTTTGAGCAAGACCATGCAGGGGCTGCGGAACTGCCTCGACGCGGGCGTGTTCACCGGCGTCTGCACGAGCCTGGCCCGCACGAACATCGACGACACGCTCCGCGAAGAGTGGGTCGACACGCTGATACGCATGGGCGTGCTCTACACCTGGTTCCACGTGTACCGGCCAATGGGGCCGAACCCGAACCCCGAACTGTGCCTCACGCCGGAACAGGCGGTGCGGGCGCGCAAGTTCGTCGTCGAGATGCGGGCGAAGAAGCCGATCGTGATCGTGGACGCCTACCACGACGGCGAGGGCAAGGCGCTGTGCCCCGCCGCGAACGGCATCAGCCACCACATCAACCCGTGGGGCGGGATCGAGCCGTGCCCGATCGTGCAGTTCTCGACCGAGTCGATCCACTCGACCGAGAGCGACCGCCGCTCGCTCAAGGAGAAGTTCACCCGCTCGGCGTTCCTGGCCGACTTCCGCAAGCTCGCCGCGACCACGACTCGCGGGTGCATCGTCCTGGAGCGGCCCGACCTACTGAAGAAACTGGTCGAGGCGCACGGCGCGAAGGACGCGACCGCCCGGCAGACGGCGCTCGCGGAGTTGGGTGCGATGGTGCCGCGGACGTCGCAGTACAACCCGGCGGCCGAGATCCCCGAGAAGAACGTGTTCTACCGGATCGCGAAGCGGCTGTTCTTCAACGACTTCGGAGTGTACGCGGGGCTCGACGCCGAGCACGCGAAGCACTCGGCCCCCGCCGTCCTGAGCGGAAAGTGACATGCCCACGGACGAGCGCGTCCTCGTGATCCCGACCGACCGGTTCCGGGCCGCGGGGTACTTCCACGGCTTCCGCACCGCCGACGCCGCGTACCGGGACGCGATCCTCGACCCCGGCGAGTACTCCTTCCGCCCGCGGTCGCAGGTCGAGACACAGCCCGAGTTCAAGCAACTCATCCCTTACGTCGTGCTGAGGTGCGGAGACGACCTGTTCCATTACCGCCGCGGGTCGAGCGGCACCGAAACGCGGCTCCGGGCGCTGCGGTCGGTCGGCATCGGCGGCCACATCAGCGAGGCCGACGCCCGCGGCGGCGACGATCCCTACCGCACCGGCATGCTCCGCGAACTGCACGAGGAAGTGCGCATCGGCGGTTCATGGACCGACACCTTTCTGGGATTCATCAACGACGACCGCACGCCCGTCGGCAGCGTTCACCTCGGCGTGGTGCATCTGGTTGAGTTGACGAGCCGCGACGTGAGTTCCCGCGAGGACGCACTCGCTGACGCCGGGTTCACGCCGCTCGTGGAACTGGCGGCACGCGTCGACGAGTTCGAGACGTGGTCCCAGTTCGTGCTGGCGGAGTTGAGCCGCGGTTAGCGATCGACGAGGAGCGTCTTCCCGTCCGCGGCGGTGAGCCGCCAGCCGTTCGCGGTCTTCTCGATGCGCCGCGGATCGTGCGACGCGACCAGTTCCACCGCCCGCTTCACGTCGGCGTCGCGCCACACTTGTCCCGCGGCCGGCGGCCGCGTTCGCACGGCGCTTTCCAGTTCGGCCACATTCGCCGCCGCTGCTTCCGCGGGCAGCGCGACGCCACCCGCATCGACAAGGACCGCCCTCCCCTCGCTTCGCACGCGCAGCAC
Source organism: Gemmata sp. (assembly GCF_051859125.1). Lineage (NCBI taxonomy): Bacteria > Pseudomonadati > Planctomycetota > Planctomycetia > Gemmatales > Gemmataceae > Gemmata > Gemmata sp. The sequence goes on along the minus strand of NZ_JBHYGG010000011.1, from coordinate 3,563 downwards.
CGGGACGCGGAAGCGCAGCTTCACCTGCACGCCGCCGGTGGGAGTAACCGTCACGCCCTCGGCGGCCGCGACCCACGGGTGCGCCGCGAACGCCGCAGTTAGCTTTGCGGTCAGGTCGGGGTCGAGCGACTGGAACGTTTCGGGAAAGTTCGAGACGTACCGCACCTCGGACAGGAACGCGGGCCGGTCGAGGCCGGGCGGCGCGTCGCACGCGATGTCCGCGAAGTGGACGGCGTACCGGTCGCGGTTGCCGATTCCGCGGCGGGCCTCGTCGCCGAGCCGGGCGACGCCCCACCCCACCCCCGCGACGACCGCGAGGGTGAGCCCGACCACCAGCAACCGGCGCGCGGGGCCGGACCGGGGCGGGACGTCCCCCGGTCCGGGCGTCTCGGGCGGCGGCTTCGGCTTGCGCTTCGCGGGCATCCGTCACCCGATGGTGGGCGTCACACTCCGTGTGACGCCACTTCTTTTGTGGACGGCCGCGGAACTGGCGTCACACTCCGTGTGACGCCTACCCTGCCGACCTCACCAGACGTGAAGCTCGCGCTCCAGATCGACCCCGGTGCGCTCGCGGACGCGGGTGCGGACCCGGTCGGCGAGCTGGATGATGTCCGACGCTGTGGTGCCGGGGTGCGCGACGACGTAGTTCGAGTTCCGCTCGCTCAGCTCGGCGTTGTTGACGCGGGCCTTCGTCATCCCGGCGCGGTCGATGAGCGTGGAAGCGGTCTGCGCCGGCGGGTTGCGGAACAGCCGCACGGCGGCCTGGAAACTCAGCGGCTCGGCGGCCTTCCGCAGGATCCACGCCTTCCGCATCCGCTTGAGGATCGCCGCCGCCGGGGCCTTCTCGAGCTCGAACACCACGTTCAGGATCACGGGCTCGTCGATGTCGCTCTGGTGCTCGGAGAAGTTCAGCTCCTCCTGCGTGCGGACCTGCACCTTCCCCGTCTCGGTGAGCACGGTCACCGCCCGCACCCCCTGCCCGATCTCACCGTACCGGTCGCCGACGTTGCACCGCACGCTGCCCCCGACGGTCCCCCGCAGCCCGACGAGGGTTTCGAGACCGGTCAGCCCCTGACGGACCGCGAACGCGATGAGGTCGAAGAGCGGGCCGCCGCCGCCGGCGGTGATGCGCTTGCCGTCCCACTCGATCATGGTGAACGCGGCCGCGGTGAGCTGCACGACCGCACCCGGGACCGGGTCGTCGCGGACGAGCAGGTTGTTCCCGCCGCCCAACATGCGCACCGGCACCTTCTGGGTCTGGCACGCGGTCAGGACGCGGCGGAGCTCGTCCACGTCGCGGGGCTGGACGAGGAACTCGGCCGGCCCGCCGATCCGCAGGTGCGTGTACGGCGCGAGCGGCTCGTTCCGCTTCGTGATCTCAGGGAACTCGTCGGCGAGGGACATGGGGAGCCTCCTTGTAGTCGGGTATATCGGGTACCGGGCCGGTCGGGTATCGGCAGAGGACGCCGACACGTTTCCGCCAGACACCCGACTCCCGGCCCCCGACGACCCGTACCCTCACTTTTTCTCGGCGATGCACCACAGGTGCTTGGCCCCGCGGAGGAAGATCTCGCCGTCGGAGAAGGCCGGGGACGAGAACACTCGCTCGTCGAGCGGGTTCTTCGCCAGGATCTCGAACTCGGCGCTCGCCTTGAGCACGAACGTGACCCCCTCGTCCGAGGTGAAGTAGACGCGACCGTCGGCGGCGACCGCCGAGGCGTGGTGCCCCTTCCCGCTCAGCCGCTCCTTCCAGTGCTGCTTGCCGGTCTTCACGTCCCAGCAGCTCGCGACCCCGCGGTCGTCCACCAGGAACAGCTTGCCGTCGTGCGCCACCGGCGACGGGACGTAGCCACCCTCCTTCTGCTTCGACCACAGGACGTGCGACTTCGTCACGTTCCCGCTCCCGCTGGGGTCGATCGCCATCACCCAGTGCTCGGGGAACCCGGCCGTCATCAGGAGGACGCCGTTGTGGAGAACCATGCTCGACACGAACTGCTCGGTCGGCCCGTTGATGATCCAGTTCTGCTTTCCGGTGTCCGGGTCGTAGCTCGCGACGCACTTACTGCCGGTCAGCACCAACTGCTTCTTGCCCGCGGCGTCGATCACCACCGGCGGACAGTACGACCGCAACTTCGTCGGGCGGTCCGCCCGCCACTTCTCCTCGCCGGTTTTCTTGTCGAACGCGACGATGTACGCCGTGAGCCCCTTCGGGGCGTCCTGGTCGCCGTTGACGATGACGAGATCCTTGTACAGCATCGGCGGGCTACAGAACCCGTGCTGGGAGTGGAACTCGCCCGGGGTCTTCTCCCACACGAGGGTCCCGGCGTGGTCGTAGCAGAACACGCGGAGGTGCGGCTTGTCGAGGAACGTGATGTACACGCGCTCGCCGTCGGCGGCGGGAGTCGAACTCGCCCAACTGTTCTCGTTGTGCTTCTTCTCCAGGTCGGAGACGACCGCGGCCTTCTCCCAAAGGATCTTGCCGGTCGCGCGGTCCACGCAGTACAGGACGCGCTTCTTCTCGGCCTCGACGCACCCGGCGACGAACACCTTCCCCTTGCTGACGACCGGCGACGAGTGCCCGGTTCCTGCCAGTTCGGTCTTCCAGCGGACGTTGTCCTTCGCGGTCCAAGTGAGGGGGAACCCGGTCTCGGCGACGGTGCCGTCGGCCCGGGGGCCGCGCCACCCGGGCCAGTCCTCGGCGGCGGCGAACCCGGCCAAAACGACCCCCAGCGAGACCACCAACGACATTCGCGCGAGCATCGGCGTGTTCTCCGACCCGAGAAGTGCTAGAGTGGTAGGCAGAACAGATTGAACCACATCCGCACCGATCCGGGAACGCGAAAACCGACCGGAGCGTCGAAACGGAACGCGAGCGCTCGCCCTGGGTTCAACCTCGTACCCGTCCCCCCCTCCCGGAGACCGTAAATGGCCGCCACTCGGTTCGTAAGATCCCTCGCCGCCGTTGCTTTGTTCAACGGCGCGTTGTACCTGAGCCTCCCGTCCGAGGCGCTGGCGGGTCCCGAGAAAGACGCGATCCGGTACACGGCGGAGCTGAAGACCGGGAAGGACGCCAAGACCAAGATCAGCGCGCTGCACGAACTCGGCAAGCTCGCGGCGATCATGAAGAGTTACGTCGCGGACGCGCTGCCGGACATCTACAAGAGCCTCGACGACAAGGACGCCGGGATCCGTGCGGCCGCGGCCGAGGCGCTCGGCGCGTGCGACGAGCCGGCCGACAAGGCCGTCCCCGCCCTGACGAAGCTCCTGAAGGACGACAAGGAGGACTCGGTGAAGATCGGTGCGGCCAAGGGCCTCATGTCGATGGGATCGAGTGCCAAGGCCGCCGTCCCGACGCTGCGCGAGTACGCCGCCGACAAGAAGAGCAAGGTCGGCAACGCCGCGCAGGCCGCCCTCAAGGCCATCACCCGCAAGAACCAGTGACCGCCTGACCAATCGCGAGTCGACCGAAGCGGCCGCCCGTTGCAACGGGCGGCCGCCGGCGTTTTGGCACGGGTAGGGATCACATTAGTTGGTAGACGTTCGTTTCATGCGGCCGTGGACCG
>NZ_JBHYGG010000010.1:0-25716 GCF_051859125.1 Gemmata sp. | reverse complement strand
GGATTCGGTATCACGTCCCCCGCTCGCCAAATACACAGGGGACAGGGCGACTCCGTGTGTCACGTTCGGGTCGTGTGACTGCCCCCTCGCTGGCGCTCAGGGTTCGCCCGGAACATCCAGCCTCTTGGCGAGCCCTGAGCGCCAGCGAGGGGTACGCCTGAACAACCCCGTGTGAAGCACGGAATCGCCCCGCACAGGCGACGCGCGTCCGTCATTTCGCGCGACCGTTCCCTTGACGGTCGTGGGGGTCACACCTAGTGTGATGCTTTCCCAGACACGGGAACGCGAACGAGGAGTCGAGTGTGGCCCTGACGAACGAGCGCATCCGCATCCGGATGGAAGGCTACGACCACGAGGTTCTGGACCGGACCGCGAGCGAGATCCTCGCGACGGCCAAAGAGACGGGTGCCGACGTTCACGGCCCGATCCCGCTGCCGACCCGGATCGAGCGGTACACCGTTCTGCGGTCGCCCCACATCGACCGGAAGAGCCGCGAGCAGTTCGAGATCCGCACCCACAAGCGGCTCATCGATATCCTCCGGCCGACCCAGCGGACCATCGAGGCGCTGAACAAGGGCCTGAGCCTGCCCCCGGGCGTGGACATCAAGATCCGCGTCATCAGCGCGAGCTGAGTCGGGGACCCGAGAAAAAAAATGCGACGGGCGCGTTGACGGCACGACCCGACGCAGTACAACTAGTAGCTCCCGCTGACCGCCACGGCCCCATCCGGGCCAAGATCGGTGAGCGGACGTGTGACAGAAGCGACCCCGCTTCGCCGCCGGTCCGAGTCGCAAGACGCGGGCCAACTCAGCGGCACCACCGGGCAATCCGGTGCTGGCGGGGCCAAGGATCGGAGTGAAGCCTCGGGTTCCACCTTCGGCACCGAACGCACCCCCCAGACCCTCGGGGCCGGGACCGCGTCGGACTCGAAGGAACGGACCCGGGACTCGAAACGCCCGCGGAGTGGTCGAACAATGGCTGAGAATACCACGCCGGAAGTTGCCGGTACGGGCGAAGGCGTCGCGGCCCCGCGGCCCCGCCTGATCGAACTGACGGACAAGATCACCGTCCCGGTCGTGGACAAGGCCGGCGCGAGCAAGGGCTCGGTCGAGATCGACCCGGCCGCATTCGGCGGGAAGATCAGCCGCCAGCTCATGCACGACGCGGTGCTGATGTTCCTCGCCAACCAGCGGGCCGGCACCCACCACACGCTGCGCCGCGGCCAGGTCGCCGGCAGCACGAAGAAGCTGTTCCGGCAGAAGGGCACGGGCAACGCCCGCGCCGGTACGAAGCGGACCAACAAGCGCCGCGGCGGCGGCACCTCGAAGGGGCCGAAGCCCCGCGACTACGAGTACCACCTGCCGAAGAAGGCCGTGAAGGCCGCCACCCGCATGGCGATCCTATCCAAGTTCCTGGACAAGGAAGCGGTGATCCTCGACGAGCTGGTGCTCGCCGCCCCGAAGACGAAGGAAATCACCGGCGTCCTCAAGGCCATCAAGGTCGGGAAGAAGACGACCGACGCCGGCGAGAAGGACGTGACCCTGCTCGACACGACGGTGCTGATCGGCACCGCGGGTCTCGACCAGAACGTCTACAAGTCGGCCCGGAACATCGAGGGCGTGAAGGTCCTGCCGGCCGCCGAGTTCAACTGCTACACCGTGCTGAAGCAGAAGCGGCTGGTGCTGACCCGTGCGGCGCTCGAGGCGCTGCTGAACCCGCCCCCCAAGGCGACCAACAACGGTGCGGCCCCCGCGGTCGCCGACGGGATCGTCCGCCGCGGCCGGGCCGGCGAGTTCGCCGCCCGCAAGAAGAAGGTCGCCGCGAAGGCGTGAGTGCGGTTGGTGGCACGGGCCCCCGGCCTGTGCGCACCGATCACAGGCGAGAAGCCTGTGCCACCAAACCGAGAGCTGAAGCGAACCCGGTGCGTGACCGCCGGGGTGGAGCAGAGAGATGGCAACGACCCGACCGCACCCGAAGAAGTACGTCCGCAGGCTGGAGCGGCGGAAGCCGTGCGTGCACGGCGAAGCCGGCCTCGAGCTGCGGCCGTACCAGGTGGTGATCCGCCCGCTCGTGACCGAGAAGGGCACCCACCAGAGCACCCGGTACAACGCGTACACGTTCCAGGTGAACCCGATCGCGACCAAGACGCAGATCAAGGCCGCGATCGAGGAGCTGTTCACCGTGCGGGTCGAGGGCGTCCGCACCCAAAACCGGCACGGCAAGACCCGCCGGTTCGCGCAGCGCGAGGGGACCCTGCCCCGGTGGAAGAAGGCGATCGTGACGCTCCACGCCGAAGACAAGATCGAGTTCTTTTGATCGGGAGTCGGGAGCCCGGGGCCGGGGGTCAGCAAGGACACCGGCCGCTCTGGCTCCACCGATTCCTGGCTCCCGACCCCTGACCACTGGGCATTACGATGGGCGTCAAACAATACAAGCCGACTTCCGCGGGCCGCCGGGCGGGCATGGTGTCCGACTTCGCGGACTGCACGACCCCGCGGAAGAACGCGCCCGAGAAGTCGCTGCTCAAGCCCAAGCCCAAGAAGGGCGGCCGCAACAACCAGGGCATCACGACCACGCGGTTCCGCGGCGGCGGCCACAAGCAGCGGTACCGCCAGATCGACTTCAAGCGGCGGCGGGACGGTGTCGAGGCCACGGTCGTCCAGATCGAGTACGATCCGAACCGCAGCGCCCGCATCGCCCTGATCGAGTACCCGCGGGACGACAAGCACGAGTTCTCCCGGGCCTACATCCTCGCCCCGGACGGCCTGAAGGCCGGCGACAAGGTGATGTCGGGCGACGGCGAGGGGATCGAGCCGAAGGTCGGCAACTGCATGCCGCTGTCGAAGGTGCCGAGCGGGGCCACGGTCCACAACGTGGAACTGGTCCCCGGCAAGGGCGGGCAGATGTGCCGCAGCGCCGGGTGCAGCGCGACCGTCAGCGCCCGCGAGAAGGACTGGGCGATGCTCACCCTGCCCAGCGGCGAGGTCCGCAAGGTGCCGGTGAAGTGCCGGGCGACGATCGGCTCCGTGTCGAACGCCGAGCACATGAACATCAGCATCGGCAAGGCGGGCCGCATGCGGTGGAAGGGGCGGAAGCCCCACAACCGCGGCACCTCGATGAACCCGACCGACCACCCGATGGGCGGCGGCGAGGGCCGGACCGCGGGCGGCCGCAACCCGGTCTCCCCGACGTCGGTGCCGGCCAAGGGCGGCAAGACCCGGAAGCGCCGCAAGCCGGGCGGCAAGGCGATCGTCCGGCGGCGGCCGGCCGGTCCGTTCCAGAACACGGCGTGACGCCGGCGGCGGGACCGCCCGCCGCCTTGTCGGAAATCCGCTGGTCGGTCCGCGGAGCGCCCGATAACATGCTCAGTCCCGGCGACAAGTACGCCGGGTTTGGGCCAAGTGGACAGTGTCGCGGCCGGTGGCGGCCGACCCCAACAGGACGCCCGAGCGATCGGGTCAGACGGGACAGAAGCGCATGAGCCGTTCGCTCAAGAAAGGCCCGCACGTCGACGACCGCCTCCTGGCGAAGGTCGAGAAGCAGGGCGCGAACAAGGAACCGATCAAGACGTGGTCGCGGGACTGCACCATCATCCCCGCGTTCATCGGCTCGACGTTCCTGGTCCACAACGGCAAGAGCTTCTTGAAGGTGTACGTGACCGAGGACATGGTCGGGCACAAGCTCGGCGAGTTCTCGCTCACGCGGACGTTCAAGGGCCACTCCGGCGGCAAGAAGGCCGCCCCGGCCGCGGGCAAGTAACGCGGGCAGTGCGGGCCACGCACTCACTCACACACTGAACGACCATGCGATACACAGCCAAGCACCGATTCGCCGACGTGGGGCCGCGGAAGCTCCGCCTGTTCGCCGACCTCATCCGCGGCAAGAACGTGGACGAGGCGCTCCAGTTGCTCCGGTTCTACCCGAACCGCGGGGCCAAACTGGTGCGGGCGGTCGTCGAGAGCGCCTACGGGAACGCCGACAACCAGGAGCACCCGGACCCGGACAGCCTGATCGTCAGCGAGTGCCGCGTCGACGGCGCCCCGACGTTCAAGCGGATCCAGCCCCGGGCCCGCGGCACGGCGTTCGGCATCCTCCGGCGGATGTCGCACATCATCGTGTCGCTGTCCGACCCGCCCGAAGTGGCGGACGAGGCGGCCGCCGATGAGGCCCCGGCCGCGAGCGGGGCCCCGGCCCTGCCGGCCCCGGCCGGGACGCCGGCCACGGCCTGACGGGCACCGAGACACGACCGGGGCGGGGCCGGCGGCGAGGCCGGTCCCCGTTGTTTACGTGCGGCAGAACGAACTTTGTCGAGCCGGGAGCGTCAGCGACCGGAGTGAGGCGCAAGCTATGGGTCAGAAAGTCCGACCGACCGGCTTCCGCACCGGGATCATGCGGCCCTGGCGCAGCACCTGGTACGCGACCAAGGCCGACTACTCGGAGCTGCTCCTGGAAGACGTGCAGATCCGCGCGTTCATCCAGAAGTTCCTGACGAACAAGAAGGACCGCAAAGAGCAGCGGCCGGCCATCGCCGACATCCGCATCGAGCGGACCCGCGAGCGGGTGACGGTCGTCGTCACGAGCAGCCGGGTCGGGGCGATCATCGGCAAGAAGGGCGAGAAGATCGACAAGCTGACGAAGGCGCTGGAGAAGTTGACCCGGCGGCACATCGAGGTGAAGACCATCGAGGTGACCCGGCCGGAGATCGACGCCCAGCTCATCGCCGAGGACATCGCGGAACAGCTGGAGCGGCGGGCGAGCTTCCGCCGCACCATGAAGCAGGCCATGCAGCGGGCGATGGAGGGCGGCGCGCGGGGCGTGAAGCTCCAACTGTCGGGCCGCCTGGGCGGGGCCGAAATGGCCCGGTGCGAGAAGGGGATGGAGGGCAGCATCCCGCTGTCCACCCTGCGGTGCAAGATCGAGTACGGGTTCGCCGAGGCGAGCACGCCGCAGGGCAACATTGGAATCAAGACCTGGGTCAACCAGGGCGACTATCTGACGGGGGACATCGCCGATGCCACAGATGCCCAAGCGGGTCAAGTACAGAAAAAGTCAACGCGGCGTCGTCCGCGGTAGCACGACCCGCAAGAAGTACCTCGGCGTGATCAAGGGGTTCGCGCAGCGCGGCAACTACGTCGCCTACGGGGACTACGGCCTCCAGTCGCTCGAGGGCGGGTGGCTCAGCGCCGAGTGCATCGAGAGCGGCCGCATCACGATGACCCGGTTCGTGTCGGGCGAGGGCCGGTACTACATCCGCGTCTTCCCGCACAAGCCGGTGACGTCGATCCCGGCCGAGACCCGAATGGGCAAGGGCAAGGGCGAGCCCGAGTACTGGGCGGCCGTGGTCCGCGCCGGGCAGATCCTGTTCGAGATCGGCGGCCTCCCCGAGGCGGCCGCCAAGGACTGCCTGGCCCGCGTGGCGTACAAGATGCCGTTCAAGTGCCGGTTCGTGACCCGGCGGCCGAACGTATAGTATTCACGATTTTAGATTTATGATTGATGATTCGGGGAGGGCCGGCACTCGCCCCCTCCCAATCGTCAATCACAAATCATAAATCTGAAATCCAGGGTGAAGTGATGGCGAAGACCAAAGAACTCCGCGGGATGAGCGACGAGGACCTCGGCGTCACCCTGAAGGACCGCGAGAAGCACCTGTTCCAGCTCCGCTTCCAGTCGGCCACCGACCGGCTCGAGACGCCGTCGGAGATCCGCAAGGCGAAGCGCGACATCGCCCGGGTCAAGACGATCCAGCGGCAGCGCGAACTCGTCAAGCTCAAGGACCTCCCGCCCGACCAGCTCGCCACGCGGATCGCCGCGCTGGAGAAGAAGGTCGCTGACGAGGTGCCGGGCAAGCGGGTCGCGTTCCGCCAGGCGAAGCGGCTCAAGCGGTTCCACGCGGCGAAGGTGCCCGCGACCGCGGGCAAGAAGGGGAGCGGTAAGTAATGGCTGACACCACGACCACGCCGGCCAAGGCCGAGAAGACCACGCGCAGCCGCGTCCTCGAGGGGATCGTGACCCGCGACAAGATGGCCAAGACCCGCCGGGTCGAGGTCGAGCGGCTCGTACGCCACGCCCGGTACGGCAAGTTCGTCAAGCGCCGCACCGTGTGCTACGCGCACGACGAGGCCAACGAGTCCCACCTCGGCGACACCGTCGAGATCGTCGAGTCGCGGCCGCTGTCGAAGCTCAAGCGGTGGAACCTCGTCCGGATCGTGAAGAAGGCCCCGAGCCGGACGCTGTCCAACCTCGAGGGCGCGGTCGCCGGTGCCGACGCCGCCGCCGCTCCGAAGGCCGAAGAGAAGAAGTGACATCACAAGCCCACACATCGCCATGTGCGGGCTCCGAGGGATACCCGTGATTCAGATGTATACCTTCATGGACGTGGCCGACAACACCGGGGCCAAGGAAGTGATGTGCATCCAGGTGCTCGGCGGCAGCAAGCGCCGCGTGGCCTACCTGGGCGACATCATCCGGGCCAGCGTGAAGAAGGCCATCCCCGGCGGCGACGTGAAGCCCGGCGACGTGGTCAAGGGCGTCGTCGTCCGGACCCGCGTGGCAACCCGCCGCAAGGACGGCAGCTACGTCCGGTTCGACCGGAACGCGCTGGTGCTCCTCGACAACGACAACAACCCCCGCGGCACCCGCATCTTCGGGGCCGTCCCCCGTGAACTCCGGGCCAGCTTCAATAAGATCCTGACCCTCGCGGCCGAGGTGGTGTGAGGCGAGTGGAAAGTGGGGAGTGGCGAGTGGGCAGTTGAACTGCCGCCCGCGGCCGCTCCCGTCCCGGGCCGCCTGACTGCACACTGACCACTAACCACTGAACACTGCAATGTACATCCGCAAAGACGACGTCGTGGAAGTGATCGCCGGGGCCGACAAGGGCACCCGCGGTGCGGTCCTCCGCGTGCTCCGCGAGAAGAACCAGGTCGTGGTGAAGGGCGTCAACCGCGTCTACCGCCACCTGAAGCCGTCGAAGCGGAACCCGCAGGGCGGCCGCATCGACAAGGAGATGCCGGTCGACGCGTCCAACGTGATGCTCGTCGACCCGGCCACCAACCAGCCGACCCGGCTCGGCGTGCGGTACCTCCCGGACGGCTCCAAGGAGCTGTTCGCCAAGAAGAGCAAGACCCGCATCCGGGTGCTCTCGAAGCCGAACCCGAAGTACGCCGCGAAGGCCTGACCCGGGCCGCCGAGCGTCCCGAAGACCGACCCACCGAGTGGCGACAAGCGCGAGAAACGATCATGGCCCGGTTGCTCGAACAGTACAACAAGGAAATCGTCCCCGCGCTCGCCAAGAAGCTGGGCCGCGCGAACCGCCTGAGCCTGCCCAAGCTGAGCAAGATCGTCCTGAACATGGGCGTCGGCAAGGCGCTGCAGGACAAGGAGCGGATGAAGCAGGCCGCCGAGCACCTGGGGCAGATCGCCGGGCAGCGGCCGCAGATCACCAAGGCCCGCCTGGCCGTCAGCGGGTTCCGGCTCCGCGAGAACAACGAGATCGGGTGCCGGGTCACCATCCGCGGCAAGCGGATGTACGAGTTCCTCGACCGTCTGGTCCACGTCGCGCTCCCCCGGATCCGCGACTTCCGCGGGATCAACCCGAAGAGCTTCGACGGCAACGGCAACTACAGCATGGGGCTCACCGAGCAACTGGTGTTCCCCGAGATCGACCCGGACAAGGTGACCTTCACGCAGGGGATGGACATCACCTTCGTGACCACGACCAAGAACGACGACGAGGCACGCGAACTGCTCCGCGCCTTCGGCATGCCGTTCCGCGACGAGACCAAGTAGTAGTGGTCGGTGGCGAGTGGGCGGTCGACAGAAAACCGTGCGACTGCCCGCCGCCCACTCGCCACTGACGACTTGGAGCCGAGGAACGGCCAGCCCACCGGGGTGCGGAACCCCGGCCCCGGACTGGTACGCCAAACCGAGAACCACACGCGATGTCAACAAACGCGAAAGAAGCCACGCACCGCAGCGACCTCGCGCGGATCGAGGCGCACCGCGCCGAGATGAAGAAGCCGGCCGACCAGCGGGACGCGACCAAGCTCGTGTCCGGCCGGTTCAAGGTCCACTTCGTCCGCCGGTGCCAGATCTGCGGCCGCTCCCGGGCCGTGTACCGCAAGTTCGGCGTGTGCCGGATCTGCTTCCGCAACCTCGCGAGCAGCGGGCTCATCCCCGGCGTTCGCAAGGCGTCCTGGTAACCAACCGCAAACAGGGGGGACTCACCCATGATGACCGACCCGATTGCGGACATGCTCACCCGGATCCGCAACGCCAGCAACGTCGAGCGCCCGTTCGTCGAAATGCCCGCCACCAAGCTCAAGGTGGCCATCGCGGAGGTGCTCCTCAAGGAGGGGTTCATCCTCGGCTACCGCACCGGGAAGTACACCGAGGTGGAGGGCGAGGGGCCCAATAGCAAGGAATTCACGGAGGACAAGGACCTCGGGCAGGCCCACGTGGTCCTCCAGGTGTTCCTCAAGTACGGTCCGGACGGCGAGAAGGTGATCCGCAGGATCTCCCGTTACAGCAAGCCCGGCCGCCGCGTGTACCAGGGGTACCAGGACGTCCGCCGCGTGCTCGACGGCCTCGGCATCGCGATCCTCTCGACGAGCCGGGGCGTGATGTCCGACCGCGACGCGAAGCGCGCGAAGGTCGGCGGCGAGATCCTCTGCACGGTGTGGTGATTTTGCAGTGTTAAGTGTCTGAGTGTTTAGTGTTCAGTTCGCACCATGCTGATCCGGTGACGCGGTCCAGCAACACTAAACACTAAACACTAAACACTAAACACGAGTCAGGGCCGCGGTCCGGACCGGTGAACCCGACGTCCGGTGAAGCCCGAGGAGAACGGTATGTCGCGTATCGGTAAGCAACCCGTCGTCATCCCGGCCGGGGTGAAGGTCGCGGTCGAGAAGGGCGTGGTCAAGGTCGAGGGGCCGAAGGGCAAGCTCTCCCAGGCCATTCACGCCAACATGACGATCGAGTCCGACGGGAAGCAGGTCAAGGTGACCCGCCCGAACGACGACCGCATCAACCGGGCCCTGCACGGCCTGACCCGCGCCCTGATCAATAACATGGTGGTGGGCGTCACGACGGGCTACCAGAAGAAGCTCAAGGTCGAGGGCGTCGGCTTCCAGGCCGCGTCCAAGGGCAAGGGCGTCGAACTGACCGTCGGGTTCGCGAACCGCATCTACCACGAGCCGCCGGCGGGCATCACCGTCGCCGTCCCCGACCCGACCACGATCGTGGTCAGCGGGGCCGACAAGCAGGTGGTCGGGCAGTTCGCGGCCGAGGTCCGGGCCAGCCGCAAGCCGGAGCCGTACAAGGGCAAGGGCGTACGGTACGAGAACGAGGTCGTCCGCCGCAAGGAAGGCAAGTCCTTCGCCGCGGGCAAGTAATCGCAGGAGTCGGGGGACCGGGGTCGGGAGCCAGGGTGCCCCGCCCCCCTCTCAGCCTCTCGTGTGTGGCGTACTGACTCCTGATTCCCGACCACTGACTCCAGACGAACATGAACGCACAAAAATCGAAGCTGAAGCGGTCGGAGCGGCGGCGGTACCGCGTCCGCAAGGCGATCTACGGGACCCCCGAGAAGCCGCGCCTGAGCGTGTGCCGGAGCAACCTGCACATCTCGGCCCAGTTGATCGACGACCTGAACGGGGTCACGATCGCGGCCGCCACGAGTGCCGGCAAGAAGTCGGGCCTGAAGCACGGCGGGAACATCGCGGCCGCCACCGAGGTGGGCAAGAGGCTCGCAGAGGCCGCGAAGGCAAAGGGGGTCACGAAGGCCTCGTTCGACCGCGGGGAGGCCCGGTTCCACGGGCGGATCGCGGCCCTGGCCGTCGCCGCCACCGAGGCCGGGCTGCTGTGCACGAGCCTCGAGTCCATGAAGGCCAAGCAGGCCGCGGCCGCCTCCGGCGAGCCCAAGGCCGAGCCCAAGAAGCCCGAGGCCAAGGCCAAGGGCGACGCGAAGCCCAAGGGCGACGCGAAGAAGAAACAAGAAGCCAAGTAACCAGCGAATAGCCGCGGCCCGACCCGGGCCCCGGACCGAGGGACGAACACATGGCCCGTGAGCGGCGTGACAGGGGCGAAACGGACTCGCGCGACAACGCGCTGGTCGATTTCGTGGTGAAGATCCGGCGGAGCGCCTGCGTCGTCAAGGGCGGCCGCCGGTTCAGCTTCAACGCGCTGGTCGTCGTCGGCGACCGCCGCGGCAAGGTGTCGTACGGCTACGGCAAGGCCAACGAGGTCCCGCCGGCCGTCGAGAAGGCCATCAAGGAAGGGGAGGGGAACATCCAGCGGACGAAGAAGGTTTCGCTCCGCGGGAACACGATCCCCCACCGCGTGATCGGCAAGTACGGCGCGAGCCGCGTCATCATGGTCCCGGCCGGCCCCGGCACCGGCGTGAAGGCCGGCCCCGGCGTCCGCGAGGTGCTCCAGGCCGCCGGCATCACCAACATCCTCACCAAGGTCCACGGGAGCACCAACCCGCTGAACCTCGTGAAGGCGACGATCGCCGGCCTGCTCCAGCTCCGCACCAAGGAAGAGGTCGTCGCCCTCCGCGGCGTCGCCCTCTGACCGAACCCCGACCGCGACACCGCCCCGGCCCGCCCGGGGCTCTTTGAAATGGGCAGCGACCATGGACCTGACTAACGTTTCCCAGGGCGTGCAGAAGCGGAAGCTCAAGCGCCGCGTCGGCCGCGGCATCGGCTCGGGCCAGGGCAAGACCGCCGGCCTCGGCATGAAGGGCCAGTACGCCAGCGCCGGGGCACGGCTCCCGAGCGGGCTGTTCGAGGGCGGCCAGATGCCGCTGTACCGCCGGCTCCCGAAGCGCGGGTTCAGCCACGCCACCTGGGACAAGGAGTACGCGGTCGTAAATGTCGGCGACCTGAGCGAGAAGTTCGAGGCCAACAGTACCGTAGACATGAAGACGCTCAAGGCGGTCCGCCTCGTCGTCGGCACGTTCGACGGCGTCCGCATCCTGGGCGACGGCGAGTTGACCAAGAAGCTGACCGTGCGGGCCGACCACTTCTCCAAGAGCGCCGAGGAGAAGATCAAGAAGGCCGGCGGCACCACCGAACTGCTGCCCAAGCCTAAGCGGCCGGTCCGCAACAAGATGGGCTCGAAGCTCAAGGCGATCAAGGCCGCCGCGGCGGCCAAGGCCCCCAAGACGAGCTGACGAGCAGGCGTCCCCGAGTCCCGCAATGCAGGGCCGCGTCGCGAGGCGGAGCGCGTTCACTCCGCGTTCCGGCGCGTCGCGGCCCCGCCCGTTGACGACTGAAGGATTCACCCATGCCGTGGCGTAGCGCCTCCCTGTTCGCGGGCGTCCTGAGCATCATCGGTGGGATCGCCGCGTTCACCTACGGCGGCCCGAGCTGGGCCGGGTGGACGCTGCTCCTGTTCGGTGCCGCCGCGTCCGTCCTCGGCATCGCCCCCGAGCAGCTCTTCCTGATCTTCCGCATCCCGGAACTCCGCAAGAAGATCTTCATCACGCTCATGTTCCTGATGGTCTACCGCATCGGGTACTACGTCCCGCTGCCGATGATCGACCAGGTGAAGCTCGCGGAGAAGATGCAGCAGGCGCAGTCGGGCGCGCTCGGCCAGGTGCTCGGGTTCGTCCAGCAGTTCTCGGGCGGCAACCTGAGCCAGGCGTGCATCTTCTCGATGGGCATCATGCCCTACATCTCGGCCTCCATCATCATCCAGTTGCTCGCGAGCGGCGTCATGCCGTCGCTGGAGCGGCTCCGGAAGGAGGGTGAGGGCGGCCGGAAGAAGCTCAACGAGATCACCCGCTACCTGACCGTGCCGATCTGCATGATCCAGGCCGTCATCATCGTGCAGTCGGTGATGGGGCCGGAGAGCAGGGACGGCGGCATGGGGCTCGCCCCGCCCGGGTACGACAACGGGATCAACCTGTGGTGGTTCGGGCTCGCGGCCGTGGTCACCATGACCGCCGGCACCGTGTTCCTGATGTGGCTCGGCGAGCAGATCGACGAGTACGGCATCGGCAACGGTATCTCGCTCATCATCATGGCCGGCATCGTGGCCCGCATCCCGGACGCGACGACCGCCCTGCTGATGGACAGCACGACCGGCACTATTAAAGCCTCTGTCTTCACCCTCGGCGGCGCGCCGGGCGAGATCAGCTTCGAGAAGCTGCTGGTGCTGGCGTTCCTGTTCCTGGCGGTTGTCGTGGGCGTCATCGCGATGACCAAGGCCCAGCGCCGCATCCCGACCCAGAGCGCCAAGCACGTCCGCGGGCGGCGGGTCTACGGCGGCACCCGGCAGTTCCTGCCGATGAAGGTGAACGCGGCCGGCGTCATGCCCGTGATCTTCGCCAGCACGCTGCTGATCCTGCCGTGGTTCGTGCTCAACATCCTGTACCAGTTCACGAACTTGGAGTGGGCCGGGTCGCTCGCGAGCCTGTTCCAGAACCACCGGTCGTGGGTGTACAACATGATGTACGTCGCCATGATCTACGTGTTCACGTACTTCTGGGTGGCGATCACGTTCAACCCGAAGGAGATCGCGGACAACCTGAAGGACCACGGGAGCTTCATCCCGGGGTACCGGCCGGGCAAGCGGACCGCGGACTACCTGGAGCGGGTGCTGATGCGGATCACCTACGTCGGGGCGGCGTTCCTGGCGATCATCGCGATCATCCCGAACATCATCTCCAGCGAGCTGGAGATCCCCCCGGCGGTCGCGAGCTTCTACGGCGGCACCGGCCTCCTCATCGTGATCAGCGTGGCCCTCGACCTCGTGCAGAAGATCAACAGCCACCTCGTGATGCGGAACTACCCCGGCCTGACCGAAGGCGACTGAGCCGTGCCGCCGGGACCGAGCGGACGCACGAGCGGCGACCTTCGGGTCGCCGCTCTCATTTCAAACGGGATGGTCTCGGACTTCCACATCGCGGTAGACTGCGTCCGTTCCTCGCCTCACGGGAACGGACTCCCATGCTCCTCCTCGACCTCGTGTACCTGCTCGCGCTGATCGCGCTGTCGCCGTGGCTCGTGTGGCGGGCGGCCGCCACGGGGCGGTACCGGCGCGAACTCGGCGCGAAGCTGTTCGGGCGCGTCGCGGTGCCGAACCCGCACAAGAAGCCGGTCGCGTGGTTCCACGCCGTCAGCGTCGGCGAGGTGAACCTGCTCGGCACGCTCGTGCCGGCGTTCCGCTCGCGGCACCCCGGGTACCTCGTCGTCGTCTCCTCGACGACCGACACGGGGCTCGCCGAGGCCCGCCGGCGGTTCGCGGACCTGCCGGTGATCGCGTTCCCGTTCGACTTCTCGTGGGCGGTCGGGGCGGCGCTCGACGCGGTGCGGCCGGCGCTCGTCGTGCTGACCGAGAGTGAGATGTGGCCGAACTTCCTCTCGGCGGCGCAGCAGCGGGGCGTGCCGGTCGTGGTCGTGAACGCCCGCATGAGCCCGCGGAGCTTCGCGCGCCTGCGGCGGTTCCGCGGCATCGCCCACCGGATGCTGTTCGGGAAGGTGACGCGGTTCGCGGTGCAGGAGCAGGAGTACGCCGACCGGTTCCGCCACCTCGGCCTGCCCGCGGAGAAGGTGACCGTCACGGGGTCGATCAAGTACGACGGCGCGCTACGGACCCGCGAGACGCCGGAGACGCGGTTGCTCGCCCATCTCCTGGCGAGCGGGGGGCGTCAGCCCTCCGAGGTCGATCCTTCCACTCGGGGGGCTGACGCCCCCCGCTCGCCGATGCCGCTGGTTCTCCTTGCCGGCAGCACGCACGCCCCGGAAGAGTCGCTCGTCCTGGCGGCGTTCGGTCGGCTCCGCGAGCGGTTCCCGCACCTGACGCTGGTCCTCGTCCCGCGGCACCCGGACCGCTTCGAAGAGGTCGCCCGCCTCGTCGCGAAGACCGGCCTGCCGTTCGTTCGCCGCAGCGCCGTCCGCGAGGCGCTCGCCGTGATGCCGGCGGTGGTACTACTCGACACGGTGGGCGAACTCGGGGCCGCGTGGGGGCTGGCCGACATCGGGTTCACGGGCGGCAGCCTCGACGGGGTCCGCGGCGGGCAGAGCATGATCGAGCCGGCGGGGTACGGGGTGCCGTGCGTGTTCGGCCCGCACGTCTGGAACTTCCGCGACGCCGCCCGGCGACTGGTCGAAATCGGCGCGGCGGTGATGGTGCCGGACGCGGCTGCTCTGGAGACCGAACTGGCCCGACTGATCGCCGACCCCGCGCTCCGCGAGCGGATGGGCGCGGCGGCCCGCGACCTCGTCCGCCGCCAGCAGGGCGCGACCGCCCGCACGCTCGCACAACTCGACGCGCTTCTCCCGCCAACGGCCCTCTCGCGGGCCGCATAAGTGGAGTAGAATGCACCGATCCCAGCCGGTTCGGTGCCATGATCCGCATATCCACCTTCAGCGAGGCCGGCGACGGGCCAGGGCGGCGGCACGGTTGTCGCGGTCGGGGCAGTTTCCGGACGATTTCACCGTGGTTCTGATCGAGGCAGACTGACCTCATGTACCGCGTTACTCAAGTGCTGTCGGTCGGGCCGTTCGCCACGGTCGAGCGGGCGGAAATGCTCCGCGCCGCGGGTGTCACGCACGTCCTCAACGTGTCCGGTGGGCCGAGCCACCTAACGGCCGACGCGCACGGGTTCGAGCGGGTGTCGTGGATCGCGCTCGACGACTTCGAGCGGCTGCCGTCGCACACCGCGGTCGAACTGCTCGACACGCTGCACGGCATGGCCTCGCAGCCCGGGGCGCACGTCTATGTCCACTGCGTCGCGGGGCACCTGCGGTCGCCGACGGTGCTGTGGCTGTACCTCATCGCGATGGGCCTGAGCGCCGAGGACGCCCGCGACCTGATCGAGGAGCGCGCCCCGAGCGCCGTCCCCGGGCACCACCGGATGGTGGACCACCAGCACGTCCTGCTGGCCCATAAGCACGGGCTGGCCAACTTCTTCCCGCACCCGCGGCCCGAGATCATCGTGCCGTTTCAGCTTCCGGGAGTCTGACCGTGCTGTTCGCAGAGACCCACGGGAAGCTCGGCCGGGACGGCTCGCTGGCGCACGACCGCGCCGAAGACCTGCTCACATCGACCGCATTTCAACTTCTCGGGTATCTGCCCCCGCTCGACGGGCTGCTCGCGGTCCTGCGCCGGACGCGCGCAGTGCGCTGGGAGGGTGCGACGGCAGTTGTTGACCGTGAACCGCCCGAGTGGCTCACCGCGGCACTGCGCACCGCGAGCGGATATTCCGAGCCGACATTCTGGGAGCGCTGGCCCGGCTTCGGTGAGCCAGACGTGTGGCTCACACTGACCCGCGGGAGTCAGGAAGTCGCGTCGCTGGTCATCGAGGTCAAGTTCGACTCGCCGAAGAGTACCCGACCTGATGGTCCCGGCGGGAGCGAAGCCGACACGCCTCCCTCACAGCCGCGAGACCAGTTGTGGGACTACTGCGAGGGACTCCGACGGCGGCGCGGCGAACTCGCAGCGGGTGTGATTTACCTCACCTCCCACGCAACACCGCCCACGGATGAGTTGAGTGAATCGCTCCGCTTGGCGAAGAACGCTGACCCATGGCTTGGATGGCTGTCGTGGCGAGATGTGTGGGCGGAGATACGAGACGCGGGCAAACACTCTCGCCCCGCAGCCGACCTTGCTCAGATCCTCGCCGCGAAAGGTCTCAGCCACTTCGCGGGATTCAACCGAACTCCTTGGCGGCAAACAGCACCTCTAACCCGGTTCTGGCCGGCACCCGAACACCGAGCGTGGTTCGTCGGAGCTGTCCTTCGGATGAATGTGACGCAGCCACGATTCTGGACACCAAGGGAACCTGTATGAGCGATGACCTCAGTCGGTCCGTAGCCCAAGCGACGGAGTACCTCACTGGAATCCATTCCGATATCCAGTCCCTCATCAGTGCGATCGATGGGTTGCTGGAACCCCAGGGGTGGCGACCCGCGTTTGGGAACAAGGTCGGGGACCTCAGCAACTCCCTCCAGGGCTCGTCGTGGGTTCTGCGGTACTTCTATCGTTTCTATCTCTTCGGTGTCGGTGATCCGTCCCAAGCTGCCGAGCGGATCATCATTGTCGTCGGGCACCTCGCCCCACCGCCGGGCAGTGACCATGATTTCGCCGCTCTGCTCGCGGTCGCAACACGGTTCAGTCCGCCCCAAACAGCACGAGAGGTTTACGACCGGTGGGAGGAGAGTACCCGACTGTACCGTGCGGCACTCGGGCGACCGGGGCCGGTCTCCCTGATCCGCCAAGAATACGTGCAGTTCGCACCCAAGGCAGTCGGAGCCACTGCGATCGCGCTGCCGCTCTGCTCACTTAGCGGTGTTGATGCTGTGCGGGAGAGCCTCGTTAAGCCAATCCTGCAAGCAGAATCGCAGCTAACGTTCGGCGAACCAGCGAAATGACTTCTCTCGCCTACCTCAACGGTCGGTTGCTGCCGTTCGCCGACGCGGGGCTGCCGCTGCACGACGCCGGGTTCGTGTCGGGGGCCACCGTTGTCGATAACGCGCGCACGTTTCGCCACAAGCTGTTCCGCTGGGGCGACCACCTCGCGCGGTTCCGCCGCGACTGCGGGGCGTGCTACGTTCCGCTCGACGCGACCGACGCGCAGCTCACCGCAACGGCCGAGGAACTCGTCGCGCACAACGCGAAGTTGCTCCCCCCGGGCGGTGAACTGCAACTCGTCACGTTCGCGACCCCCGGCCCGCTCGGGTTCTACCTCGGCGAAGCGACCAGCGGACCGCCGACGCTCGGCATGGTGACGTACCCGCTGCCGTTCGCCCGCTACCGCCGCTTCTTCACCGGCGGCGCGACGCTCGCGGTGGTCGGCGCGCACGGCGAATCGCTCCTCTCTCCGACGGTGAAGCACCGCAGCCGCATGCTCTGGCACGTCGCTGACCACCGGGCACGGGCCCTGAATCCCGCCGCACTCGCCGTCCTGACCGACGGTCGCGGCGCGCTCACCGAGACGGGCATCGCAAACGTCCTCGCGGTGGTCGACGGCGTGGTCACGGCGCCGCCGCGCGATTCGGTCCTCGGCGGCATCAGCCTGCGGGTGACCCGCGAGTTGTGCGAGGCGCTGGGGCTGCCGTTCGCCGAGGCACGCCTGCCCGCGGACGCGCTCGGCCGGTTCTCGGAGGTGCTGCTCACGGGCACGGGGTTCTGCGTCGCGGGCGTGTCGGAGGTGATCGCCGAGGCCGGCCGCTCGCACCGGCCCCCGTGGCCCGGCCCGGTGTTCCGTCGGCTGCTCGCGGCGTGGTCCGACCTCGTCGGCGTGGACATCGAGAAGCAGGTCACGGGGTAACGCGCCATGCCCATCAACCGGTTCGATCAGGCGTCGCGGTACACGGTGAAGATCGACCCGCCCGGGTTCCTCGCCTGGGCGCTGGGCCTGCCGGACGACGGGTTCGCGTTCGCGGGCTGGCTCGACACCCGCGGCGTGTCGTTCCCCGCGGGGGCGGACCGCACCGGCGACACGGTCGCGCGGCTCGAAGAACCGTCGGGCGCGGAGCCGCCGTGGGCCGTCGCGGTCGAGTTCCAGACCGAGCCGGACGCGACCATGTTCGGCCGGCTCCTGGTGTACCTCGGCAACCTGTGGCTCGCCGCGAAGTCGGACGAGGAGCGCGGCGGCCGGTTCCACGTCGGCGCGGTCGTGGTGAACCTCACCGGCACGGGCCTGGCGACGCGCCGGATGGAGTGGCCCGCGGCGGGCCTCGCGACGCACCTCGTCGCGGTCGAACGCAACCTGGAGCGCGAGAGCGCCGATGAACTGCTCGTCGCGATCGAAGGCGGCACGCGGTCCCGGGCGCTGCTGCCGTGGATACCGCTGATGACCGGCGGGAGCGACGCGGGTATCATCGAACGGTGGAAGCGGGCGGCGGAGGGCGAGCCGAACTACCACCGGCGGAACGCGCTGCTGTTGCCGACGCTCATTTTCGCAGAGGCAGCGGACCGCGACGCGGTCTGGACCAAGGGCTTGGAGGGCTGGAACATGAAGGTGTCCCGAATTGCAGAAGGGCTCGTGGCGGAGGGTGAGGCCAAGGGCAAGGCCGAGGGAGCGCTGAAGCAGGCCGCGGTTTCCGTTGTCGCGGTCCTGGAGGCCCGGTTCGGGAGCGTGCCGCCGGAGGTCGAAGCCGCGGTCCGCGAACGCCCGGACCTGCCGACGCTCCAGTCGTGGCTGACGCTCGCGGCAAAGGCGGCCACGCTCGACGAGTTCCGCACGACCGCGGGCGTCTGATGCGACAGTTTCCGGCCGCCGGGCGCAGGAAGCGGCGGTGCGTGTGGCTCGCTGCGCTCGTCGCGCTCTCGGTCGCGGGGTGGCTGCTGGTTTCCTACGCCGCCGTCTATCACCTCACGCGCCGGGCACGACCGCCGTACCCCGAACCCGCGCCCGACATCGCCTGGGGCCGGGTCGCGCCCGTTCGGCTCGCGACCGCCGACGGCCAGGAACTCGGGGCGTGGTTCATCGACGGCCGGGCCGACCGGCCGCTCGTCGTGCTCCTGCACGGCAACGGCGGGAGCCGGTCCGCGCGGCTCGCGGAAGCGGAACTCGCCGCGCGTGCGGGGAGCCCGGTCCTGATGGTGTCGCAGCGGGCGCACGGGGACTCGACCGGCGCGGTGAACGACTTCGGATTCAGCGGGCGGTTCGACGTGGTCGCCGCGGTCGAGTGGCTGCGGGCGCGGCACCCCGGCCGCCCGGTCGTGGTCTGGGGCCGGTCGCTCGGGTCGGCCGCGGCGCTGTTCGCGGCAGCGGCCCTCGGGGACCGGGTGACCGGGTACGTTCTGGAGTGCCCTTACCAGGACCTCCGCACCGCGACCCGGAACCGCACCCGGAACTACCTCCCGCCAATTCTGGAGTTCGTCGCGTACGCGGGCCTCACGGCCGTTGCCCCGCTCGTGCTGCCGGACGCGGATGCGATCTCCCCACTGGGGGCCGCCCGCCGGGTGCCGCCGTCGGCCCGGGTGCTGGTCCTCGCCGGGAGCGCCGACCGCCGGGCGACGCTCGCCGAGGCCGCCGCGATCACCGGGGCGATCGGGGCGCGGGCCGAGTTGGTCGCGATCGCGGGCGGCGACCACCTGCGGCTCGCCGACGCCGACCCCGAGCGGTACCGGGCCGCGGTCCTCGCGCACCTGGAGGCGTGCGGCCGACCGGCGGAGTGACACCGGGTGTGCGGCGGACCCGTTCGGCCGCGCCCGGGGCCGCGCGTTCACGCCTTCGCGGGGCGGCCGAAGGGATTGTCCGCAGGTTGTAGACGCGCGCCCGGCGTTGGTCTATTCTGAGCAGTCCGACGGCCGACCACCGGCCGTCATTCCGTATTGCTCCGAACCCGGTCCGAGTCGCGTCGGGGTGGTCGCGCTCTCCCGCCACCCGCCCGACCCACGCGACGCCGGGGTGCCATAGGACCGCCACATGCCGCCGCGCCGCTCCCGCCACTCCAGCCGCTTCCCGTGGCTCCTCGCCCTCGTGTGCGCCCTGCCCGTCGGGCTCATGGGGGCGGCCCCCACGGGCCCGCTGACCCTGTTCGGGACCGGGTGGGAGCCGTTCGGGTTCGTCACGTCGGCCGCCTACGGGTACGGCGAGAAGCTCGGGCTCCTCGCGTGCCTGGTCGTCGCCGTCGCCGGCCTCGGGTACGCCGCGGCGCTCATGAAGCAGGTGTACGCGACGGACCCCGGCACCCCCGCCATGCAGCTCGTGGCGCGGGCCGTCCGCGACGGGGCCAACGCCTACCTCCGCCGCCAGTTCACCGTCGTCGGGCTGCTCATCGTCGTGCTCACCGCGGTCATCACCGCCAGCAAGTGGCCGTGGACCCTCGACCCCGGCGCGCCGACGGCCGCCGAGTTCCGGGTGGTCGCGGTCGGCCGCGGGGTCGCGTTCTTCATCGGGGCGCTGTTCTCGGCCGCGGTCGGGTTCACCGGGATGCGGCTCGCGACCGCCGGGAACCTCCGGGTCGCCGCCGCCGCCCGCAACAGCTTCGGCGAGGCCATGCGGCTCGCGTACAAGACCGGCACCATCACCGGCATGTTCACCTGCGGGCTCGGGCTCCTCGGCGGCGCGCTGATCCTCCTCGTGTTCGGCGAACTGGCCTACGAGATCCTCATCGGGTACGGGTTCGGCGGGTCGCTGCTGGCGCTGTTCATGCGGGTCGGCGGGGGCATCTACACGAAGGCCGCCGACGTCGGGGCCGACCTCGTCGGCAAGGTCGAGAAGAACATGGCCGAGGACGACCCGCGGAACGCCGCCACCATCGCCGACAACGTGGGCGACAACGTCGGCGACTGCGCCGGCATGGCCGCCGACGTGTTCGAGAGCTACTCGGTCACCATGGTCGCCGCGGTCATGCTCGGGTACGCCGCGTTCGGCTACAAGGGCATGATCTTCCCGCTGCTCGTCCAGGCCGTGGGCGTCGTCGGGAGCATGATCAGCACGTCGATGGTCGGCCGGGGGGTGACGGTCGGGAACGCCTCGACCGCGATGAAGTCGATCAACCAGGGGTTCTGGCGGAGCGCCGCCATCAGCACCGTCGGGTTCCTCGCGCTCGGCGCGATCTACCTCCAGTTCGACGCGCCCTACATCGTCGAGCGCGGCATCGAGAAGGGGCTCTATCAAGAGGTGTACGACAACGCTTCGCTGCGGGAGGCGTTCGGCCTGGCGGCGTACCCGGTGTCGGTGGCCAGGGAGGTCACCCGGCTCCGGGAGAAGCGGAGCGGCCCGGAGCGGAACGCCGAGGACACCCGGAAGCTCGAAGAGAAGGTGGACGGCCTGCGGGTCGCCGCGCTCGCCGCGTGGCACAAGCTCGACTACGCGAAGCGCGCCGAACTCGCCGAGACCCGGGTCAGCGTCCCCGACCTCACGCTCGCCGAGCGGGGCCGCCTCAAGGAGTACGGGCACGCGCTCCCCGAGGAGGCGAAGTACGACCTGACCATGCTCCAGCTCGCCCAGGTCCGGTACCACGTCCCGCTGTCGCCGGGGCTGAACATGCGGGTCGCGTGGTGCTGCCTCATCGGCATCATCCTCGCCGTGCTGCTCAACAAGTGTACCGAGTACTGGACCAGCACCGAGTACAGCCCGGTGCAGGAGGTGGTGAAGGCGAGCCGCACCGGGCACGCCACGAACATCATCTCGGGCCTGGCGCTGGGCCTCGAGAGCTCAGTGTGGGCGGTGCTCATCATCTCGGCCGCGATCTTCGGGTCGGTGCTGCTCATCGCGCACCCGGACCACCTGCTGTTCATGGCGTTCGGCGTCGCCATGTGCGGGATCGGCATGCTCACGCTCACCGGCGACACGATCAGCATGGACGTGTTCGGCCCGATCGCCGACAACGCCAACGGCATCGGCGAGATGGCGTTCAACAAGGGCGAGTTCGGGGCCGGCGACCTCAAGGAGGGCGACCCCGGGTACCTGTCGCCCGAGGCGAACCGGGCCGCCCGGCAGATCCTCGCGGACCTCGACGCGGTCGGCAACACGACCAAGGCCATCACCAAGGGCATCGCCATCGGCTCGGCGGTGATCGCGGCCGTGTCGCTGTTCGCCAGCTTCATCGCGGTGCTCGTCACCGGCAGCGAGGAGAAGATCGGGCAACTGCTGATCGGCGACTTCACCTCGGGGGCGTCGAAGCTCACCGTCGCCGAGCCGCTGGTGTTCATCGGCATGCTCATCGGCGGGGCGGTGCCGTTCCTGTTCAGCGCGATGACGATCCGGGCCGTGGGCCGGGCCGCGTACCTGATCGTGTACGAGTGCCGCCGGCAGTTCAACGACCCGGACATCATGGCCGGCAAGAAGCTCCCGGACTACGGCCGCGTCGTCGACATCTGCACCGCGACCGCCCAGAAGGAACTCATCGGCCCCGGGCTGCTCGCGATCGGCACCCCGCTGGTCGTCGGGTTCCTGCTCGGGCCGTTCGCGCTGGGCGGGTTCCTCGCGGGGATGATCCTGAGCGGGCAACTGCTGGCGGTGTTCATGTCGAACGCCGGCGGCTCGTGGGACAACGCGAAGAAGATGATCGAGGACGAGCCGCGGACCGCGAAGACCGGCAAGGGGAGCGAGAAGCACAAGGCGTCGGTCACCGGCGACACGGTCGGCGACCCGCTCAAGGACACGAGCGGCCCGGCGATCAACCCGCTCATCAAGGTGATGAACATGGTGAGCCTGCTGGCTCTGCCGCTGGTGATCCTGCACAACGTGAAGGACGGCACCGGCAACGTGCTGGTGGGCGGGGTGATCGCGGGCGTGTCGGCGGTGCTCGTGGGCTGGGCGTGGTGGAAGTCGAAGCACGAGAGCGCCGAGGTGAAGCGGATGGACGCCGAGATGCACAAGGAGGAGGCCGGCGCGCCGACCGGCGCGTGACGCGCGGCACCGTCTGGGTGCGCCTCTTGTTATGTGCGTCGTGACGAGCGGAGGACGTGGTACCGGCTCCGGTTGATGCGTCGTCCTTGGGGTCTGTTCTGTGCCCTCTCCCCTTGCGGGAGAGGGTGGCCGCGCTTCGCGGCCGGGTGAGGGGTGAAGCCTCCGCGCCTCGGACGGTCTCACCCCTCACCCGCCGCTCGAAGACTCGCGGCACCCTCTCCCGCAAGGGGAGAGGGCAAGACACGCCACGGTCGCGGACCACTGCGATTCGGTATGAGTCCCCCGGTAAAGCCGCTTATCTCACGGGGGACTCACGTCCCCCGCTCGCCAAGACCGCAGCAGAGTGGTCGCTCCGCTCAGTCCTCCAGCTCGAACACCACCTCGATCGTCTTGTCCGGCTTCACCTCGACCCGCAGCGGCGTCGTCTCGCGGTCCCGGTACTTGTGCGGGATGTTCTTCGGGTCGAGGTCGAACTGCGGCTTCCCCGGCCCCATCTCGCCCGTTCCCGGGACGAACGGGAGCACGCACACGCGGTGCTCGCCCACCGGCGCGCCGTCGCCGGGGGTCTTGGTCGTGAGGGTGAAGTGCCCGTTCGCGTCGAGCCCGCCGAACGCCATCGGCCCGTTCGCCGGGTAGAACTGGATCACGCCGGGCGCGACCGGCTTCCCCTTGTACGTGACGGTGCCGCTCACCTGGCCCATGTTCGAGCCGCCGCACCCGAGGGCGGCCGCCAGCGGCACGAGGAGAAGAAGACGGAGCATGTGTGTCGTCCGGTAAGGGAGAGGATCGGGGGCGGGCCGCGGTGTCGCACCGAATCCGAATGATCTATTCCTGTAGCCGGCCTCGGTGAGGCCGGTGCTTGGCGGCCTCACCGAGGCCCGGCCTCACAGAGGCCGGCTACAGAACACCCACGAACCCACGCGATTCGGTATCAGTCGAGGGCCTTGACCTGCCCGCTGTCGCGGATCGCGAGCGCGCGGTACAGGTTGAAGTCGAGCCCCTCGCGGACCCACCGGACCGAGCCGTCGGCGAACGCGAAGTTCGCCCCGGTCCCGTGGGCCGACCGGAACGCGGTCGCGTTGTCGAGGTCCGAGACGGCCTGCTCGTTCGCGGTCCCCTCGTACAGCAGCCGGGAGCACTCGCGGGTGCCGAGCGGCCGGGTCACGACCACGATGTTGTGCCGGCGGCCGCCGTTGCCGCCGTACCCCCCGATGGCCCACCCGAACCGCCCGCCGGCGCGGCACTCGTTCTGGACCACCGACCCGTCGGCCCGGACCCCGAGCCCCCACGTCGATTGCTCGCCGATCGCGAACACGTTCGAGGTGCCGTCCGTGACCGCGCCCAGCCGCAGGTTCGTCGGGCTGCCGTCGGTGTTCGAGTACAGCACGCCGTTCGTGCAGTTCGGGTTCGTCGGCCCGCCGGGGCACCGGTTCGTGCCCGAGAAGTCGGCCGCGCCCGCGACGCCGGCGTAGGACGGCGTGACGTGGTCCTTCGCCGGCGACGTGTACGGTCCGGCCTTGAGCGGGGGCACCGGGCTCGACGGGCAGTGCATCAGCGGCGACCGGAACGACGTGATGCCGAGCGAGTTCATGCTGTTGTCCTGCCCGAGGTTCTTCGCCGAGTCCGCGAGGTCCGCGGGATTGAACGTGAACAGCGCGTGGGTGTTGCCCTGCTCGATGTGCGGGAGGACGTACACGAACCAACTGTAGTCCATCGAACCGATGTTGCCCGAGGGCAGAGAACCGGTCGCGTCGTGGTACGTGTGGCAGGCGAGGGCGAGTTGCTTCAGATTGTTCTGGCACTTCATGCGGGCGGCGGCGTCGCGGACCTTCTGCACGGCCGGGAGGAGCAGCCCGATCAGGACGGCGATGATCGCGATGACGACCAACAGTTCGATGAGGGTGAACCCTCGGTGGGGGGAACGCATGCGGCACCAGGAGAGGGACGATCAGCCGCGCGTGCGAACGGCGGCGGTGGGAGGCCCGATTCTACCCTCCGCGGCCGCCCGTGTCTCGTGCGATTACGGGACCCCCGCTCCGCCCGCATTGCTACACTGAGGGCACCCCCGCGGAGCACCTCACGATGTACGACGACGCACCGGACGACGCGCCCCCGACCCCGCAACTCGACCCGGCCACGTACGGCCGGGTCCGCGACGCGCTCGAAGCCGACGGCGCGCCCGCGGCCATCGGCACGCTCATCGACCACCTCCGCGCCGCCGACGACTTCCAGAACCTCTTCTACGCGCTGCTCCTCAAGAAGCGGGTCGAGCTCGGCGTGTCGCCGTTCCCCACCGGCCCGTCGACCGAGCTCCCGCCCGAGACGCACGAGCCCTACGAGTCCGCGATCCGCGACGCCGGCCGCGAGGTCGGCGGCGCGCTGCTGGCGCGCCGCCGGTTCCAGCAGGCGTGGATGTTCTACCGCATGCTCGGCGAGGTCGAGCCGGTCCGGGCGGCGCTCGAGGCGTTCGAGCCGGGGCCGGACGACGACGTGTACCCGATCATCGAGATCGCGTGGCAGGGCGGGCTGCTCCCGAAGAAGGGGTTCGACCTCGTCCTCGACCGCAACGGCGTGTGCTCGGCGATTACGATGGTCAGCGGGTCGGACCTGAACACCAACCCCGAGTTGCGCGACTACTGCGTGGGCCGGCTGATCCGCGCGCTGCACGCTCAGCTCGACGAGCGGCTCCGGGGCGACCTCGTGGCCCGCGGCGGGAGCGCCCCGGCCGAGTTCACCATCGCGCAGATCGTCGAGGCGCACCCGGAACTCCTCGCCGACGACGCGTACCACATCGACACGTCGCACCTGTCGAGCGTGGTGCAGATGAGCACGCAACTCGCGGCCGGGCCGGAGAACGAACTGGCCCAGCAGTTGTGCCACTACGGGCGGCGGCTCGCGGTCGGGCTCCAGAACCGCGGCGAGGCCCCGTTCGACGACGGGTACGAGGACTACCTCGCCTACCTCAAGGTGGTCGCCGGCGCGCCGGCCCCGCCGCGGGTCGGGAACCCGGCCGACGTCGGGGCCGGGCTCGCGGTGTTCAAGGCGAAGGCCGAACGCGAGTACGAGGAAGGGAGCACGTACTCGGCGCAGGTGTACATCAACCTGCTGCTCCGTGCGAACCGGCCGGCCGAGGCGCTCGCGGCCGCGAAGCAATTCCTGCTGGCCGAGGACGAGCGGAACCTGATTTGCCCCGGAGTGAACGACCTGGCGAAGCGGGCCGGCGACTTCGAGGCGATCGCCGAGGCCGCGAAGGCCCGCAACGACCCGGTCGGCTACCTCGCCGGGCTCCTCGCCGGGCGGAAGTGATTCGGGCGCACCCGCTCTGTTGAATCGTTCGCCTCACGCGGGCCGCCACGCAGGGCGGCGCCTAGCCGGGTTTCCCCGGAGTCGTGGGTGGG
>NZ_JBHYGG010000009.1:0-26215 GCF_051859125.1 Gemmata sp. | reverse complement strand
GATAACCCGGCGGGCTGACGCCGCGCCGCTCGCCAGAACTGCGCCGGTCACTTCTTCGCAGCGTCTGCGAGGAGCTTCTTGACCTCGGGGTGGGTCGCGAACGGTGCGAAGTCGGCGTTGTCGACGGTGCTCGTGCGGTAGTAGCGGGCGGCGGGGAAGCGCCAGCCGCCCTCGACGGCCGCACGCAGCGTCTCGATCGCTTCCGCGAGGTAGCCGTCGCGCTCGGTGCCTTCGGCGGCGGCCGCCAGGAGCGCGAACCCGCCGGCGAGCAGCCGCAACTGGTCGACGTTCTTCGCGACCCCCTTCGCGTCCTGAAGCGCCCGGCTCGCCTCGGCGCGCCGGCCGAGCAGCCGGTACGCCTCGGCGAGCAGTTCCTGGTGCCGGCACAGCGCGCTCTTCCACAACGGCTGGTCGGCGGCGTCGGGTGCGGTCGCCCCGTTGAAGTCGATCTTCACGGCTTCGAGCAGGAGCGGGAGCCCCTCCACCGGTTTGCCGTCGCGGGCCAGCGTCGCGCCGCGGTGCGCGAGCGCCGCCGCATAGGCGCTCGCGGCCACCGGGGGCACGGCCGCACCGGCCGCGGGCCGCGTCAGGTCGAGCGCCTCGCGGTACAACTCCCCGGCCTCGCCCGCGGCCCCCTGTCCTTCGAGCCACTCGCCGGCCCGCACGAACCCCGCCGCGACCCGGGCCTTCACCGCGACCGGGGCGGTCGGCGTCGCGGCCCGGCGCAGGGCGGCGACCGCGTCGGTCAGCGCCTGCTTCTCGCCCGCGGCGGCCGGCCGGAACGGCTGCCCGTAGGCCGCGTCGAGGAGTGCGGCGGTGACGCCGGCGAGTTCCCGCGAGGTGGCGTCGGCGGCCTGCTTCGCCTCGGTCGCGGCGGTCGCACGGGCGGACTCGGCGGCACGCGCCGCGACCTGCTCGTCGCGCTCGGCGGTCAGTCGGGCGATGCGCTCCTCGGCGTCGCGGCGCTCCTCCCGACTCTCCGCGAGTTGCCGCTCGACCCGCTGCAACAGCACGACCGTGGCGACCAGCCCGCTTACCGCGACGACCATGACCACGGCCGCGGTCGCCGCGAGGAGCGGGTTCCGCTTCGCCCACCGCACCAGCCGCTCGGCCGGCGGCGCGATCCTGGCGTGGACCGGTTCCCCCGCGAGGAAGCGGTCGAGGTCCGCGGCGACGTCGGCGGCCGCGGCGTACCGGTGGTGCGGGTGCTTGGCGAGGCACTTCTGGCACACCCAGTCGATCTCCCGCGGCAGCCCGGCCACGAGCCCCGACGGCGGCTCCGGGGTGCGGGTGGTGATCGCCTCGACGAGGTCCGCGAGCGAATCGGTCTGGAACGGGTGGCGGCCGGTGACGCACTGGTAGAGGATCAGGCCGAGCGCCCACACGTCCGCCTCCGGGCCGACGAACGTCCCCGGCGTGCGGAAGAACTCGGGGGCGAGGTTGAGCGGGCGGCCGATCGCGGGGGCGTTCGCGTCCGCGGGGACGTCGGGCACGCCCGCACCGCCCACCTTCGGCTCGCCGGCCTCGTCGAAGAACACGTCGCGGGTGCCGAGCGAGCCGAACACGACTTGTCGCGCGTGCGCCGCGGCCAACCCCCGCGCGACCGCGGCGACCAGTTCGGCCGCCGGCCGGGCCGTCATCCGGCCGACGTCGGCGATCCGCTCGGCGAGCGTCGGCCCGGGGAGGTACTCCAGCGCGAGGACGCCGTTCCCGTCGTGCTCGATGAAGTCGTACACCGCGGCCGCGTTCGGGTGCCGCACCTCGGCGAGCGCGTCGGCACGGGCGCGGAGGCGGGCCAACTCGCCGGGGCCGCACCGGACCACCTTCAGCGCGACCGTGCGATCGGTGTTGAGATCCCGGGCCTCGAACACGCGGCTCCGCGTCCCGCTCGCGACGAGGCGGACGATCTGGTAACCGGGGACCGTCGGGAACGGGTCTTCGGTCGGCATGTCGGGGCTCCGTGGTGCGACCGAATCAACCTATCGGTCCGCCGCTCGGTGCGGAACGGAACCGGCCGGAGAACGGCGACAGGACCGCTTCAAGATACCCGCGGCGCAAAGTTCATCGGACGCGAGGGTGGTTTGAGGCGACGCATCAATCTGTAGCAACTGCATCACAGCAAGCATCTTGTGTTATTATGATACAACTTTGTCCGCAAGAATTAGGTTGATTTGGCGAAGTTGGAGTTCATCGGCGACGGGTGGCGCGGGCGCGCTGAACCAATGAGATCCGTTTGAATTACCCGGTCACGAGCCACCGCGGTGGCTCACCTCGGGGACGGTCAGGAAGCCCCAGCGCAGCGCCTGGTCCTGGGTGTAGTTCTTGCCGAGCGTCAGCGCCGTCACCGCCTTGGCGCACTCGTAGCCGAGGTAGAACGCGTGCGAAGCGTCGAGCTTCGGATCGGCCGCGAGCATCTGCCGGAACAGCTCGAACGGGTCGGTGCCGCGCGCGTACACGGTGCCATTAAAGATGTGCAGTTCGCCGCGCTCGGCGAAGATGCGGTAGTTGCGGTCGGTGACGCGGGCCGCGAGGTCCCGCAGCGCGTCGTCGCCCATCGCGACGAGCTTCGGGTCGCGGAGGATCACGAGGTTCGGCTCCAGCCGCTTCGGCAGCACCTTCTCGCGCACCGCGTGGTACACGAGCCGCCGGGCGAGGTCGAACTCGCGAACGGCCGACCGCGCCCAGTTGATCACCTCGGTCGCCAGCACGCTCCGCACGCCGACCTCCTGGCAGAACCCCGCGAGCACGACGTTCACGCCGGCGGTGTCCACGTCGGTGAGTTCGGTGAGGTTGCCGATGCCCATCATCAGCTCGGCGTCGGGGAACCGGCGGCGCGCGTCGAGGTAGCGGCCGAGCGACGCGGCGAACCCGAAGCCGATCGGTTCGAGGATCGGGTCGAGCCGGTGCTTGACGCCGATGGCTCGCAGCACATCGACGGTACGGGCGAGGCTATCGAGGTCGCTCGGCGTGTCGGGAATCGCGACGACTTCGGCGTGCGGGAACCGGGCGTGCCAGTCGCTCACGCGCGCAACGTTCGTGCCGTTCACGCTCAGCACCAACTCGGCCCCGGCGTCGAGCGCCGCCTCGACTTCGACCGGGTTGAAGCTGTCGATGGAGACGCGGAACCCGCCGGCCTTCAGCAGTCGCACGGCGTCGCCGACACCGGCCCAGCTGCCGCCGGGGTCGCACCCGAGGTCGATGACGTCGGCCCCGCTACTGCGGTAGCGCCGCGCTTCGGCGAGGATGGCGTCGGGCGATTTGGTGGGTGCGTGATTGATCTCGGCGAGGATTTCGGTGTCGAAGCCGCCGTAGCCGGGCGGCGGGCCGGACCGCTTGCCGAAGAACTCGGGGAGGTCGCGGAGGTCCTTCGGGCCGAGTTCGGCGGGCACGCCGGCGGCCGCGGTCACCTCGGCCACATCGCCGCGGCAGAACCCCGGGAGGATGAGCCGGTCCGCGGCGATGCCCGCGGGCAGGTGCCGGGCGACCCAGTTCGCGGTCATGAGCGCCGCGACGGTGATGTTGAGCACCGCGACTTCGGGGTCGAACCCGGCCCGCGGCGCGAGGTCGGCCAGCACCCGCCGCAGCGCCGGCTCCGCGAGCTTCCCGGTGACGAACAGGATTCGCGGGTTCGCTGGGGTCATGTCGCGGGTTGCGGCGCTGGCTCGGGCGAGCCGGGAGCGTCAGCGACCGGAGGTTGTTGTGGAGCCGGCGGGAAGCAGAACTCGGGGTGGCGGAACAGGCGGCGGCGGTCGGCGGCCGTGTCGCCGAGCGGCGGGACCGGGTCGGGCTTGGCACTCAGCGGCTGCTCGTCCATGATCGACGTGAGGAACGTCGCCTTGGCGACGAGTTCGGCGTGAACGAAGTCGCCGTCCGACTGGATCGGGAACCGCTTCAGGAACGCGGTGCGGTACAGCTTGAAGCAACTGTTCACGTCGGCGAGCGGCACGCCGAACACCCAGCTCACGCCGGCGCCGTACCAGAACTCGCCCCACCCGTGCCACGGGGCCGGCGGCTGCACTGGCATCCCGGCGAACACCCGCCAGAACCCCCGCCACGCGAGCGACACGGCCCGCGGCAGCAGCGGCGTCGGAACGCCCGTGCGGCACCCGCTGATGAGGTCGGGCTGCTTGCCGAGGATCTCGTCGCGCAGGTCGATGCGCTCGAAGAACGGCCGCAGGTCGTGCGGCGCGTACGGGTAGTCGAGGGCCGTGTAGAAGAACAGCGGGTTCTTCGCCTCGGCCAGCGCCGTGCGCAGGCACGCCCCGAACCCGCGCCGCGCGTCGTGCCGCAGCACCCGGGCGCGCGGCTCCTTCGCCGCCAGCTTCTCCGCGGTGCCGTCGGTGCTGCCGTCGTCCACGACCAGCAGTTCGGACCCGCGGTTCAGCTTCTCCAGGGCGAGCCGCCAGGAGGAGACGCGGTCGAGCCGGTCCGCCGCATTGTGGACCGGGATGACGACCGTCACGGCATCGTTGGTTTTCGTCATGGAGAAAGTGTATCGCCCGGCCCGGCGGCGTGAACGGACCGGCGTGCTACAATGGCCGCCGCACCGCGAGGACGGACCATGCCGCGCGACCTGATCCTCGGAACCGCCGGGCACATCGACCACGGGAAGACCGCGCTCGTCCGGGCGCTCACCGGCACCGACTGCGACCGCCTGCCGGAAGAAAAAGAGCGCGGCATCACCATCGACATCGGGTTCGCCCGGCTCCCGCTCGGCGGCACAACCCTCGGGGTGGTGGACGTGCCGGGGCACGAGCGGTTCGTGCGGAACATGCTCGCCGGCGCGACCGGCGTGGACCTCGCTCTGCTGGTCGTCGCGGCCGACGACGGCGTCATGCCGCAGACCCGCGAGCACCTTGACATCCTCAAGTTCCTCGGCGTGCGGTGCGGCGTGGTCGCACTCACCAAGGCCGATCTGGTGGGCGACGCGGCCCGCGACGAGCGCGTGCGCGAGGTCCGCGAATTGGTGCGCGACTCGTTCCTCGCTGACGCGCCGATCGTGCCGACCTCCGTTGTTGCGGGCACAGGCATCGAGGAGTTGAAGGCGGCGCTTGCGGCCGCGGCCGTTGGTGTCGAACGGGAGGCCGATGCGGGGCCGTTCCGGCTCGCCATCGACCGGGCGTTCGTGGTGCAGGGGCACGGCACCGTCGTCACGGGCTCGGTGGCGTCGGGCCTGGCCCGCGTCGAAGACGAACTCGACTGGCACAAGGGGGACGGCACGGTCGAGCGGGTCCGGGTGCGGGGCCTGAGCAACCACGGGCAGGCGACCGACGACGTTCACCGCGGGCAGCGGGCCGGGCTAAACCTCGCGGGGGTGCGGCACGACGCGGTGCGCCGCGGGCAAGAGTTGTGCGCGCCGGGGTACCTCGTCCCGAGCACCGTGCTGACCGTGCGGCTGTTCGTGGCGGCCGGCGGGCGCACCGTGAAGCACCGGCTCCCGCTACGGTTCCACGCCGGCACGGCCGAGGTGATGGGCACGGTGTCGCTGCTCGACTGCGACCGCACCGAACCGGGGCAGTCGGCCGTCGCGCAGCTCTTCCTCGACGAGCCGGTGACGACCGTGTGCGGGCAGGCGTTCGTGGTCCGCGACTCGTCGGCCGAGCACACGCTCGGCGGCGGGCAGGTGCTCCAGCCGGTTGCCCACAAGATTCGCCGCCGGCAGATTGAGGTGATCGAGCGCGTCGAGCAACTCGAGGCCGCCGACCCCGCGACCCGCGTTCTCGCCGCCGCCTGGCTGGGCGGCACCGAAGGCGTGACGCCGTTCGGTCTGGCCCGCGAGGCGGCTGTGCTTCCCGCCGCGGCCGAGGCGCTCGTCCGCGAGTTGCTCGCGTCGGGCGCATTGCTCGAACTCGCGCTCGCCGACGGCCGCCGTGTGTGCCTGCACGCCGACCGCGTGGCCGAGCTTGAGGGCCGCGCCCTCGACGCGCTCGCGGCGCTCCACGCCGAGAACCCGCTGGCGACGACGCACGACCGCCAGAAGGTGCTGGCCCGGCTCGGTTACGTCGGCGACAATCCGCTGCTGGACGCGGTCGTCGGGCGGCTCCTTGCGGCGAAGCGGCTCGTCGGCGACTCGCGGCGGTTGGCCCGTGCCGACTTCGTCCCGAAGCTGAGCGCGAACCAGCGGAAGCTCAAGGACCGGATCGTCGCGGCGCACGCGGCGGCCGGGTTCGCGCCCCCGGAGCCGGCCGGGTTCGCGAACCTCGCCGGCGGCAACGCCGTCGCTCTCAAGGAAATCTTCGAGGTCGCGGTGGCCGAGGGGCTGCTGGTGCGGGTGACCGACGACATCTACCTGTCGCCCGAGGCCGAGGCCGAACTGCGCCGCCGCGTGTCCGAGCGCCTCGCCTCCGGGCCGGGCCTGACGGTCGCCGAGGTCCGCGACCTGCTGGGCACGACCCGCAAGTTCGCGGTGCCGATCTGCGAGTACCTCGACCGCACCGGCCTGACCCGCCGCGACGGCGACCTCCGCGTGCCGGCAACGAACTGAGAGGTGCCCGATGCCCGACGAAGCCGCCTTCCTCGACGCGCTCGCGGCGAACCCCGCCGACGACACCGCGCGCCTCGTCTATACCGACTGGCTCGACGAGCACGGCGAACCATACAAGGCCGAGTACCTGCGGCTCGTGGTCGCGCTGGCCCGCGCCGAGACCGACTACGCCCGCGACCAGCCCGACGTGGCACGCACGCTGGCGCTGGCCGAGGCGCTTCCGGCCGACTGGCGCGCCGCCGCGGGGAGCCGGTTTAACCTTGTGCTTTATGCCTACCTCAACGTGGCGAAGAAAATCGCCCTCATTAAGGCAGTGCGTTCAGTAACGGGACGCGGACTTGCCGAGGTCCTGGGACTCGTTGAAACGGCACCCAGCACGCTGCTCCCGTGCGTACCTTTCGAACGCGCTTTGATCGGCCGAGATGAGATCAGGGAACCGGATGGGGTTGTGTACCTTCATCTCTGCGAGCGGGATGATGCTCCGGTTGCCATTCGTTGCGAATTACGCGGGCAACGCTGGCCCTTCGCGCATCCAGTTCTCTCACTGGAAGATAAGGAGATCCTTTGTGCTGCCCTCCAGAATGCGTGGGGGATTTCTGGCGTCCTTGCGGCCCGGCTTGCCAACGACGAGTCTGTTGTTGTGTGTGGCGACCTCGCACGCTCGGAGGGCGAGGCCAAGCGTCTGCAACTCACCCAGTTGTTGCGCGAACGTCTGACGGAGGTTCGGGGCAAGCCCCCCAGGTTTGGTGTCACGTTGTATCTGGTTCCATCATTCGTGTCGTACCGTCCGGAATAGAGGCTCCTCCCATGTTCATCTTCGAGAAGGCTCCGTTCCCGTCGTGTCATGCGTCCACGCTGGTTGAGGTGGACGCGGGGCGGTTGATGGCCGCGTGGTTCGGAGGGAAGGCCGAGGGTGCGAAGGACGTGCAGATCTGGGCCAGCACGTTCGACGGCAAGGCGTGGTCCGAGCCGGTCGTGGTCGGGTCCGAGCCGGGGCAGCCGTGCTGGAACCCGGTGCTGTTCAAGACCGCCAAGGGCACGCTGCACCTGTGGTACAAGGCCGGGCCGAAGCCCGACAACTGGACCGGGTACAACCGCACGTCGGGCGACGGCGGGAAGACGTGGTCGAAGCCCGAGATGATGCCGGCCGGGTTCTGGGGGCCGGTGCGGGCCAAACCGATTCAGCTCGCGAACGGCACCATTCTTGCGGGTACGTCGGTCGAGAGCTACCGGAACTGGACCCCGTTCGTGGACCGCTCCAGCGACGACGGCAGGATGTGGAAGCGCTCGAACGGCTTCAACGTTCCCGGCAAGTTCGCGCAGATTCAGCCGACACTGTTCGAGGCGAAGGACGGGCGAGTTGTCGCCCTCCTGCGGTCCGGTAACCCGATGAGGGTGTGCCGGGCCGAGTCGAAGGACGGCGGCGAGACGTTCTCGGCCGCGGAGGAGACCGAACTCGGCAACCCGAACTCCGGCATCGACGCCGTGCGGACGAAGGACGGCGACGTTTTCCTGATCTACAACCCGAGCCCGCTGCTGCGCACGCCGATCAGCCTCGCCCGGTCCACCGACGACGGCACGACCTGGAAGAAGGTCGCCGACCTGGAGACCGAACCCGGCGAGTTCTCGTACCCGGCGATGATTTCGGCGAGCACCGGCACCCTGGAGATCACCTACACGTGGAAGCGTACGCACATCAAGCACCTGTCGGTCGATCCCAAGAAGTACCGGGACTGAGCGCGCGTGCCGGCGGCGACCTCGCCATCGTGAAGGGGCTCGCGAAGCTCCTCGACGAGGCGGTGACGATCCCGGTCATCAACCGGAAGGTCGGGCTCGACGCGATCCTCGGCCTCATCCCCGGCATCGGCGACCTCGGGTCGAGCGCGATCGGCGGGTACATCCTGCTGACCGCGTCGAAGCTCGGGGTGCCGCCGGTCGTCATGTGGCGGATGCTGCTGAACCTGGGGATCGACGCGGCCGTCGGGCTGGTCCCGTTCGCGGGCGACTTCCTCGACGCCGCGTACAAGTCGAACACCAAGAACGCGAAACTGCTGGCGCAGGCGCTGGCCGAACCGCAGCAGGCGAAGCGGGCGAGCCGGTGGGCGCTGGCCGGGCTGGCGCTCGGGTTCGTCGCCATCACCGCGGCCAGCATCGCCGGCGCGGTGCTGCTGGTGCGGTGGGTCGTCGGCTGATCGGGCCGGCGTCCATACACTAGCCTCCGGTTTTGGAGCGGTGCGAGCACCCTGTAACCGCTCCCTTCCTCCGTGCCCGCCGCGCCCGTCGCGCGGCCCGCCGGCGGCGACCACGTCACACCCCATGAGCGACCCGTCGCCCAAGCCGGCGGCCCCCGACCACCACAAGCCGCACCAGTCCTTCTGGTTGTGGGTCATGTGCCTGACCGGGGTCGACTACTTCTCCACCCTCGGCTACCAGCCGTCGATCGCGTACCAGAACGCTGGGCTGCTCGCGCCGTTCGCCACGGTGGTGCTCGTGCTGCTGACCCTGTTCGGCGCGCTGCCGGTGTACGTCTACGTCACCGGCCGGTCGTTCGAGGGGCAGGGCTCGATCGGGATGCTCGCGAAGCTCGTGTCCGGGTGGCCGGGGAAGATCCTGGTGCTGGTGCTCCTCGGGTTCGCGGCCACGGGGTTCGTCATCACCAAGACGCTCTCGGCCGCCGACGCCGCGGTCCACCTGATCGAGAACCCGAACTGGCCCTGGAAGCCGGCCCACGGCGAGCACCCGGTCGGGCAGCAGGTCGCCGCGACGATGCTGCTCCTGGTGCTCCTCGGGGGGATGTTCATGCGGGGGTTCCGGGAGGTCATCGGCCTGGCGGTGGCGATCGTCGGGTTCTACCTCGCGCTCAACTTCATCATCCTCGGGTACGGGGTCGCGTACCTGGTCGACCACCCCGAGAAGTGGGCCGCGTGGGTGGCCCGCGTCGAGGGGGGCGAGTGGTACCTGCCGCACAACCCGCTGGCGGGGGCGACCGCGGGCTGGGGCGTCATCGCGGCCGTGAGCCTGCTCCTGTTCCCGAAACTGGCCCTGGGCCTGAGCGGGTTCGAGACGGGCGTGGCGGTCGCGTCGCACGTGCGGGGCCGGCCCGACGACGACCCGAAGCGGCCCGCGGGCCGGATCGCCAGCACCCGGAAGTTGCTCGTGGCCGCGGCCGCGATCATGTCGGTGTACCTGCTCGCGTCGTCGGTCGTGGTCAGCACCCTGGTCGAGCCGTCCGAGATCACCCCAGTCTCGGCGGCCGGCGAGGTGCCGGTCGACGCGCGGGGCCGCCCGCTCCACAAGGTCGAGGACTGGCCGAAGAAGCCGGCCGCGGGGCGGACCCTGGCGTACATCGCCCACGCCGAGGGGCCGGGGATGGCGGACATCTGCCCGCTGTTCGGCCCGGCATTCGGCACCGTGTACGACGTGAGCACCATTGTGATCCTGTGGTTCGCCGGGGCCAGCGCGATGGTCGGGCTCCTGAACCTGGTGCCCCAGTACCTGCCGAAGTACGGCATGGCCCCCGAGTGGGCCCGTGCCGTGCGGCCGCTCGTGCTCCTGTTCACCGCCGTGAACCTGCTGGTGACGTGGGTGTTCAAGGCGAACGTGGACGCCCAGGGCGGCGCGTACGCGACCGGGGTGCTGGTCCTCATCACCAGCGCGTGCGTGGCGACCGTCATCGACATCTGGCAGCGCCGCGAGGGGCCGTGGTTCCGCCGGGTGTCGTGGCCGTTCGCGGTCATCACCGCCGTGTTCATCTACACGACCCTGGTGAACGAGATCGAGAAGGGGTTCCAGGGGCTCATCATCTCGCTGTTCTTCATCGCCACCATCCTGGTCACGTCGTTCTGGTCCCGGTGGGCGAGGAGCCGCGAGCTGCGGTTCGCCGGGTTCAAGATCCCGAACAGCGGGTCGCAACTGATGTGGGACACGATCCGCGACCTGGACCTGACCGTCCTCGTCCCGCACCGCCCCGGCCGCCGGAGCCTGGCGAGCAAGGAGGCCCAGGTCCGCCGCGAGCACCGGATCCCCCGCGACCTGATGATCGTGTTCGTCGAGGTCGAACTGGCCGACACGAGCGACTTCGTGAACGAGCCCGAGTTGATGGTGCAGGAGGAGGAGGGCCGGTACGTGATGAAGATCACCGGGGCGTCGTCGATCTCGCACACGCTCGCGGCGGTCGCGCTGGAGATGGCGAAGGTCGGGCGGCCGCCGGAGATCCACTTCGGGTGGACCGACGAGTCCCCGGTGAGCGGCACCCTCGGGTTCCTGCTGTTCGGCGAGGGGAACGTGCCGTGGATGGTCCGCGACCTCGTCCGCCGGGCCGAGCCCGACGAGAGCAAGCGGCCCATCATCATCATCGCCGGCGCGGCGTAGAGGTGGTCGTCGGGCCACGGGGTATTACCCCGTGGCCCCCGGCGCGGGAGGGGTGCTACTTCATCTTCTTGAGGATGTCCTTCATCGTGTCCGCGTCGAGCGGGGCGTTGAGCTGGGGCTCGGCCGCGAGGTCCGGCACCGGCGCGCCGAAGTCCTTCGGCAGGTGCTCGAACGTCACCTCCTTGCCGTCCTCGGGGTGCGGGCCGTTCCAGATCTTGTTCGCCTGCGTGTAGTCCTCCGGGCTGAACTGGTACAGCTTCAGGTGCAGCCCCTTCTCCTCGTGGACGCGGGCCTCGGGGAACTTCTTGTTGCTCACGTCCGGGATCGGCAGCAGCTTGCCCACGTTCACCCCGGTCAGCTTCTCCAGCGCCTTGGCGTAGGCCACGATGTGGACCCCGCCGCGCACCAGCAGGTACCCGACCATGGCCCGGGCGCACGGGTCGCTCACCATCTCGTAGGCGCGGATCTTGTTCGCCCGGGCCTGGCACTCCAGGTTGAAGTTGAACAGCAGGTCCGCCTTCAGGTTGCCGGTGCAGGTCACGTAGCTGCCGTTCCACCAGTTGCCCATCGAGTCGCACGGCAGCGCCGCCTGCCCGCTCGCGAGGTAGTGGTAGCTGTTCCGCGCGTCCTTCGCGGGCTCGAGCGGCGCGGCGACCGGGTCCGGGTCGCGCTTGGTGGTGCCGGTGAGGAGCATGTTGATGGCGTAGCTCACCAGCTCGATGTGCCCGTACTCCTCGGTCGCGATGTTGGCGATCAGGTCGTAGAACGGCCGGATCTCCTTGCGGCCCCGCATGTTGAACGACTGGAACGTGTAGTTCATCAGCGTCGACATCTCGCCGTACTTGCCGCCGAGCAGTTCCTGAATGGCGGCGGCGTCGTTGGGCGACGGGTTCTTCGGCATCGGCAGTTCGGTCTGCAGGCGGTCCATGCGCAGGATCATCGGCGGCTCCAGAGTGGCGGTGCGAGTACGTTCGGACTCGGCCCGTCACACTTGCAACTCGCAAGCCCCTGGCGCGTGACGCCCGCGGAACGGGGGATAGTCCCCACAGGCGTGTCCGCAGAGTCACACCCGGCGGAACTGCTTGTCGAGTTCCTGGCGGCTGAACAGGAGCGACGTGGGCCGCCCGTGCGGGCAGTGGTGCGAGTCCTCGGCGAGACCCCGCAAGTGGAGCAGGTGCGCGACCTCCTCGGGGGTGAGCCGGTCCCCGGCCTTCACCGCCGCCTTGCACGCCATCGTCGCCATGAGCAGGTGCAGCATCGCGTCCCGCGTCGGCGGCCGCTCCTTGGTCAGCAGGTGGTCGACCACGCCCTGGAAGATGACGTGCGCCGGCTTGCGGCCGAGGAGCGTCGGGTAGCTCGACAGGAGCACCGTGTTCCCGCCGAAGTCGGACACCTCCAGCCCCAGCTCGCGGAGTTCGTCGGCGGCCTCGAGCACGAGCGCGGCCTGCTCGGCCGGCAGGTCGATCGGCTCGGGGATCAGCAGCCGCTGCACCTCGAGTTGCCCGGCCCGGATGCGCCGCCGCAACTGCTCGAACAGGATGCGCTCGTGCAGCGCGTGCTGGTCGATCACGAGCATCCCCTCGGGCGTCTCCAACACGAGGTACGTGTCCTGGATCTGCATCGCGGTGCCGGCCGGCGGTGCCGCCGCGGGCAGTTCCGGTGCCGGCGGCGGCGGGAACTCGGGCGGCGCGACCACGATCGGTGCGGGCGCGGGCTCAGTTTCTGGGCGAGCGGGGGGCGTGAGCCCCCCGAGGGCGCGCGAGGGCGGTTCCACCGGGGGACTCACGTCCCCCGCTCGCCCAAAGGCAGAGGGCTCCGCCGGCGGGCTCACGCCCCCCGCTCGCCAGGAAGTGGGGCCCGCCAGCGCCGAGCCGCGGTCCACCTCCCACGGCGCGACGGTGCGGCTCGCGAGGTCCTGGCGCGGCGACGCGGCACCGATCACCGGGTGCTGCGGGCCGAGGTCGATCTCTCGCGTCGGTTGCTGGAACAGGCCCGGCGCGAGCGGGTCGCGGCTGCGGATCACCGACTCCGGTTCGGGTTCCGGTTCCGGGAGCCCGAGCGCCTCGCCGCGCGGCGCGGTCAGGTGCGGGACGAGGTTCTCCTTGAGGAGTCGCGACTTCACGGCGCTGCGCACCATCGAGTAGATCAGCGAGTTCTCCTGGAACCGCACCTCGGCCTTGGTCGGGTGGACGTTGACGTCCACCTTGTCGGGCGGGACCGTGAGGAACACGAACCCGACCGCGAACCGGCCCGACATGAGGAGCCCGCGGTACGCCTCCTGGACCGCGTGGGCCACGCTCCGGTCGCGGAACCACCGGCCGTTGACGAACAGGTATTGGAGCTTGGCGTTCCCGCGGTCGCACTTCGGGTCGCCGATGAACCCGGTCGCCCGCGTCGCCCCCGGCCCCGAGTCGATCTCGTACAGCGAGTCGCGGACCTCGGCGCCGAAGAACAGGCCGATGCGGTCGACCAGCCCGGCCGTGCCGGGGATGTCGTACACGAGCTTGCCGTTGTGCCGCAGTGTGATGTGCAGCGACGGGTTGGCCAGCGCGAGCCGCGTGACCGTCTCGCAGACGTGCCCGAGTTCGGTGGCGATGCTCTTGAGGAACTTCTTGCGGACCGGCACGTTGTGGAACAGGTGCCGGACCTCGATCCGGGTGCCCGGCGAGCCGTTCCACGGGCGCACCGGCGACAGGTCGCCGCCGTCGCACCGGACCTCGGCCCCGACCGACTTGTCGTGCGGCCGCGACTGGAGCGTGACCTTTGCGATCCCGGCGACCGATGCCAGCGCTTCGCCGCGGAACCCCATCGTGC
Source organism: Gemmata sp. (assembly GCF_051859125.1). Lineage (NCBI taxonomy): Bacteria > Pseudomonadati > Planctomycetota > Planctomycetia > Gemmatales > Gemmataceae > Gemmata > Gemmata sp. Next base: position 12,546 of record NZ_JBHYGG010000009.1, on the reverse strand, counting down.
CGATCGCGAACAGGTCGTCGGCGGTGGTGAGCTTGCTCGTGGCGTGGACCGCGAACGCGAGCGGCAGGTCGTCGGCGTTGATCCCGCACCCGTCGTCGGCGACGCGGATCAGTTCGGTGCCGCCGGCGTCGAGGTCGACGTCGATGCGGGTGCTGCCGGCGTCGATGGAGTTCTCCAGCAACTCCTTCACGACCGACGCGGGCCGCTCGATGACCTCTCCGGCGGCGATCTTGGTGACGACGTCCGGCGGCAGTTGGTGGATGCGTGGCATGAGGTTAGTATCGCGACCGACCGGCCCCCGCGGAACCCCAGTTGCCGGCGGCCGGCCGCGGCCCCCGCGCTCACCGCCGGCACAGTTTGCACCCACACCCCGACCGCGCCCCGCGGTACAATCGCGGGGCCGCCCGCCCGCCCCGCCCGTTCACGGGACGCTTCCCATGCCGCACCCGCGCCACGCCCTCGCTTTCGCCGCCGTTGCCTCTCTCGTGATCGCACCGGCCGCCCGCGCCGCAGACCCGGCCGCGGTCGCGTTCTTCGAGAAGAGCGTGCGGCCCGTGCTCGTGGAGCGGTGCGTCGGGTGCCACGGGGCCGAGAAGGCGAAGGGCGAGTTGCGGCTCGACACCCGCGAGGGGGTGCTGAAGGGCGGGAGCGGCGGGCCGGTCGTCGTGCCGGGCAAGCCCAAGGACAGTCGCCTCGTCGCCGCGGTGCGGCACGCCGACGAGGAACTGAAGATGCCCGCGGCGAAGCTCCCCGACCGCGAGATCGCCGCGCTCGAGAAGTGGGTCGAACTCGGCGTGCCGTGGCCGGAGAAACTCGCGCTCGCCGCCCCGACGGACATCGCTGCCGCGGCCGCGAAGCACTGGGCGTTCAAGCCGGTCGTGCGGCCCGCGGTGCCGGGCGGGGCCGCGGGCTTCCAGAACCCGATCGACCGGTTCGTCGCGGCGAAGCTCGGTGACAGGGGGCTGTCACTCACCCCGCGGGCCGGCCGCCTCGCGCTCCTGAGGCGGGCGACGTTCGACCTCACCGGGCTGCCGCCGACGCCGGACGAGGTCGAGGCGTTCGAGAATGACGCCGCGCCGGACGCCTACGACAAGCTCGTCGACCGCCTGCTGGCGAGCCCCCGGTACGGCGAGCGGTGGGCGCGGCACTGGCTCGACGTGGCCCGGTACGCGGACAACAAGGGGTACGTGTTCTTCGAGGGGAAGGAGTACCCGTGGGCGTGGACGTACCGCGACTACGTGATCGACGCGCTCAACGCCGACACGCCGTACGACCGGTTCGTGTGCGAGCAACTCGCCGCCGACCTGCTGAGCCCCGGCGACGCGAAGGCCCAGGCGGCGCTCGGGTTCCTCACCGTCGGCGGGCACTTCCTCAACAACACGCACGACATCATCGACGACCGCGTGGACGCGGTGACCCGCGGGCTCCTCGGCCTCACGGTGACGTGCGCCCGGTGCCACGACCACAAGTTCGACCCGGTCCCCGCGGCCGACTACTACGCGCTCTACGGCGTGTTCCGCAGTTCGGCCGAGCCGACCGTGCCGCCGCTCGTCGGCCCGCCGCCGGCCCGCGACGACCACGTCCTCTACGAGGCCGAGTTGCAGGTCCGCGAGAAGGCGCTGCGGGACTTCGTGACCGCCAAGCACGCCGCCCTCGTGGCCGGCGCGCGGCTCCGGGCCGCCGAGTACCTGCTCGCGGCGCACGCGGCCCGGAACCAGCCGTCGGTCGAGGACTTCATGCTGATCGCCGACCCCGGCGACCCGAACCCGACCGTGGTTAACCGGTGGAAGCAGTTCCTCGCCGACGCGAAGAAGCGGAGGGACGCGGCGTTCCGGCACTGGCACGCGGTCGCCGAGGTGCCCGACGCCGAGTTCGCGGCCCGCGCCCCGGATCTGCTGAAGAGCGTGGTCGGCGGGAACGCGCTGGTTGCGAGTGCGCTCGCCGACCCGCCGAAGTCCATGAAGGACGTGGCGGCCCGGTACGGCGCGCTCCTCGCGGATGTGGACCGGCAGTGGCAGGCGGCCGTTACGAAGGGCGCACAACACCTCGACGATCCGGACGCCGAGGCGCTGCGGCGCGTGCTCTACGGCCCCGACGCGCCGGCCGACGCCCCGCTCGCGCTCGACTGGGGGTTCCTGTCGCTGTTCCCCGACCGGGGGACACAGGGCGCGTACCAGAAGCTACTGCGGGCGCTCGAGGACTGGCTCGCCAAGGGCCCGCCGCGGGCGATGGTGCTCCGCGACGCGCCGCGGCCTTACGACCCGCGGGTGTTCGAGCGCGGCAACCCCGGCCGGCCCGGCGAGCCCGTGCCGCGGCAGTTCCTGAAGGTCGCCAACCCGCAGCGGAAGCCGTTCGGCCCGGGGAGCGGCCGGCTCGACCTGGCCCGCGAGATCGCGAGCAGGGACAACCCGCTCACGGCCCGCGTGCTGGTGAACCGCGTGTGGATGCACCACTTCGGCACCGGCATCGTCGGTACCCCGGGCGACTTCGGGCTCCGCGGCGACGCCCCGACGCACCCCGAGTTGCTCGACTGGCTCGCGGCCGAGTTCGTGACGCCGACCGCACCGGTCGCCCCCGGCCCGGCGTGGTCGATCAAGCGGCTCCACAAGCTCATCATGACCTCGGCGGCCTACACGCAAGCGAGTCTCGACCGCCCGGACGCCCTCGCCACGGATTCCGAGAACCGCCTACTGTGGCGGCAGAACCGGCGGCGGCTGGAGTTCGAGGCGCTGCACGACGCGGCGCTCGCGGCGTCGGGCCAACTCGACGCGAAGGCGGGCGGGCCGAGCGTGCGGCTGTTCGGCGGGAACCGGCGGCGGGCGGTGTACGGGTACGTGGACCGGCTGGAGTTCCCGAGCCTGCTCACCACGTTCGACGTGCCGAACCCGGCCGGCGTGAACCCGCAGCGCACGAGCACGACCGTGGCCCCGCAGGCGCTGTTCCTGATGAACGGCCCGTTCCTCCGCGACGCCGCCAAGAAGCTCGCTTCGCTCCCCGCGCTCCAGAAGCTGACCGACCCGGCCGAGCGGCTCGACCGGCTGTACGTCACCGTGTACGGCCGCCGCCCGTCGGCCGACGAGCGGAAGTTGGCGCTGGCGTTCGTGGGGAAGGGCACCGACCGCTGGACCGACCTCGCCCACGGCCTACTCATGACCAACGAGTTCGCGTTCGTGGATTGACTCGCGCTGGGAGTCGAAAGGGAACGGGGCCAGGGGTAGGGTGCGTCGAGGCCGGCTCTGCGGCCGAGCCGTACCGTGAGGCGTAAACGGGGTGCGGTGCGACTGTCTTGCTTTCGAGCCACGGGGTTCACCCCCGTGGTGCTTGGAAGTGCAGAACACCACGGGGGCAAGCCCCGTGGCTCGAAAGACGAGAGACACGCCCACGCCCCGCGGTGCGGCTCGACTACCGCCGACACCGCCGCCTCACGCCCGGGAGGGCTTGAGCCGCCGCGCCCGCAGGAGGGCCGCGCCGAGGCCGATGCCCGCGAGGGCCAGCGTGCCGGGCTCCGGCGCCGCGGTCGTCGGCACCAACTCGGCCCGCACGGCCAACTCCCCGTTCGGGAACTGGCCGCTCCCGCCGCCGTAGGCCCGGACCACGTACCGCGTGGTGCCCAGCACGACCTCGCGGCCGTCCCAGAAGTCGCCGAAGCCCGACTGCTCGTAGTCCCAGTCCAACTCGTCCGTGTCCGCCTGGTACGACCACATGGCGCTGTACCAACCGCCGAAGGCGAGCACGGCCGACTGGCCCGAGGCCGCGTCGGTGAGCCGCACGGTGATGTCGAAGCTGTAGCTCGTTTCGTAAGAGCCCGGCCCTGGCCGGGACGTGCCGGTCGAGCTGAACAGCGGGGCGTAACTCGTGTCCCCGTACTCGGCGGAAACGGTGTCGCCCGGGGCCAGCGTCACGGTGAACTTCGACCCGTAGTCCTGGGCGTACACCACGTCGGCGGTGTAGCCCCACTCGATCGGCCCGGCGGACGCGGCCCGCGGGGCGAGGACCAGGGCAACAACCAGGAGCGCGAAACGGAACTTCGTCACGGTGACACCTCCAGCGGGCGAGCGGCGGGAAACGACAGATGCGGCACGGACCATGCCCGCACCCACGCACGGTGCGGCTCGGTACTCCACGGTGCGGCTCGACAGACGCGATCGCCGACGCGGCACCCCGACCTGGGCGCTCTCACGCCCGGGAGGTCTTGAGCCGGCGCGCCCGCAGGAGGGCCGCGCCGAGGCCGATGCCGGCGAGGGCCAGCGTGCCGGGCTCCGGCACCCCGGACGTCGGCACCAACTCGGCCCGCACGTCCATGTCGCCGAACGGGAACATGCCGCTGCCGCCGCCGTAGGCCCGGACCACGTACCGCGTGGTGCCCAACACGACCTCCCGGCCGTCCCAGAAGTCGCCGAACATCGAAGACTCGTATTCCCACCGCCAAATGTTCGGGTCGTCGCCGGGCTGGTACATCCACACCGACGAGTACCCGCCCGCGAACGTCAGCACCGCGGACTGGCCCGAGGCCGCGTCGGTGAGCCGCACGTTGATGTCGAACAGGTACTCGGCCTCGTAGGAGCCGGGCTCCGGCCGGGGCTTACCTTCTGAAGTGAACAGCGGGATGTGGCTCGTGTCCCCGTACTCGGCGAACACGGTGTCGCCCGGGGCCAGCGTCACGGTGAACTTCGACCCGTAGTCCTGGGCGTACACCACGTCGGCGGTGTAGCCCCACTCGATCGGCCCGGCGGACGCGGCCCGCGGGGCGAGGACCAGGGCAACAACCAGGAGCGCGAAACGGAACTTCGTCACGGTGACACCTCCAGCGGGCGAGGGGCGGGAAACTACCCAGGGTGCCCGGCCGCGTCAACCCGGCCTGCCGGCCGGGATTCGGTATAACATCCGCCACCCCGCGCCTCCCCGAGAACCCCGCCATGCCGACCGATCCCGTGTCCCGCCGCGAGTGGCTCGCCGGTGTCGCCGCGACCGGCGCCGCCGCCGCCGGTGCCACCACTCCGGGGGTTGACACCCCCGGCTCGCCCAAACCAGACGCGCCCGGCGCGGCCAGGAAGCCCTTCGGGTTCTGCCTGAACACCAGCACCGTGCGCGACAAGGACGGCAAGTCGCGGCCGATCACCGAACTCATCGCGGTCGCGTCGAAGGCCGGGTACGACGCCATCGAGCCGTGGACCTCCGAGATCGAGGCGTTCCTCAAGGCCGGCGGCACCACCAAGGAACTCCGCAAGCGGTTCGAGGACGCGAACCTCAAGGTCGCCGACGTGATCGGGTTCGCCGAGTGGATCGTCGAGGACGAGGCCCGCCGCAAGAAGGGGCTGGAGGTCGCGAAGCGCGACATGGACTGGGCCGCCGAGGTCGGGAGCCCGCGGGTCGCCGCGCCCCCGGTCGGCGCGACGGGCGGCGCGAGCAAGCGCGACGATCCGAAGTTCACCCAACCCATCATCGACCTGCTCGCGGCCGCCGACCGCTACCGGGCGCTGCTCGACCTCGGTAAGGCCGCCGGCGTCACGCCCCTGGTCGAGATCTGGGGGTTCTCGAAGACGCTGCGGCGGCTCGGCGAGGCGCTGTGCGTCGCGGCCGAGTGCGGCGACGGCTCGGCCGCGGTCCTCCCCGACGTGTACCACCTCTACAAGGGCGGGTCCGACTTCGCCGGCCTCGGGCTCGTCTCGGCGAAGGCCGTCGGCATCTTCCACCTGAACGACTACCCGAAGATCGACCGCGACAAGATCACCGACGCGGACCGCGTGTACCCCGGCGACGGCGTCGCGCCGCTCAAGGAGGTGTTCGCGGCGCTGCGGGCGATGAACTACTCCGGCTTCGTGTCGCTGGAGCTGTTCAACCGCGACTACTGGAAGCAGGACCCGCACGAGGTCGCGAAGACCGGCCTCGCCAAGATGAAGGCCGCGGCCCAGGCGTAGCGTGCGAGAGAGCCCGGGGAACGGTTGAGGTGCCGCAAGAATACGTGTGCGGAGAGTTGGGGGAGGGGTCTCCGCAATCGATGCGAACTCTTCGCACAAGCCCCGAACTCTTCGCGAACGAGGCGAACTCCTCGCGAACGCCCCCGGACTCCTCGCGAGCGCCCCGAACTCTTCGCAGCCGAACCGAGACAATCGGTCGCGCCGGGCAATAAATCCATCCTCAACGGCTCCCGGCCAACCGCACGGACGAGGGACGAACCGCCATGACTGCGCCAACCAACCGCCCGCTGGAGTGGGCCGACCGGCTCGCGAAACTGTACACGCCGGTCGTCGCCGACGTGCTCGACCGGCTCGGGTTCCGGCACCAGTGCATGAACCCGCGGGTGCGGCCGCTGTGGCCGGACGCGAGGGCCGCCGGGTTTGCGCTCACGGTGCAGACCGTGCCGGCCCGGGAGACCGCCCCGCCCTGTCCCTACGCCGGCGAACTCGCGGCCGTCGATTCGCTCGCCGAGGGCGACGTGCTGGTCGTGAGCGAGTCGGCGTGGAGCTTCTGGGGCGAACTGCTCTCGACCGCCGCCACGCACAGCGGGTGCCGCGGCGTCATCCTCGACGGCCCGACCCGCGACTCGGCCGCGATCCGCGACATGAAGTTCCCGGTGTTCCACGTCGGGTTCCACCCGGCCGACAGCCTCGGCCGGCTCGACGTGTGCTCGCACAACGTGCCGATCAGCAGCGGGGGCGTGCTCGTGTACCCGGGCGACCTCGTCCTCGCCGACCACGACGGCGTGGTGGTCGTGCCGGCCGGGGCCGCGGAGGAGGCGCTCCACCTCGCCGAGGAGAAGGTGCGGGGCGAGAACCACGTCCGGGCCGCGCTCGCGGGCGGCATGAAGACCGCCGAGGCGTTCAAGAAGTTCGGCATCCTGTGAACGCTGGGGTGATCGCACCGGGCGGCGGTCCGTCACCCCAGGTGCCCGGCGAGCCGGGAGCGTCAGCGACCGGAGGTGCGCTCACCAAGAACTCCGGTCGCTGACGCACCCGGCTCGCCACAGTCCCCGACTTCACATCATCATTTCCGCCCCGCCGCACGCAACTGTGGTCCGGGTTCGCGTCCTGCCGATACGAGGGGCGGGACCGCGCCGCAACGGCCCCCGAATCCCGGGTTGACCCCGGGCCGGGGGGCCGGCATAGTCCCGCGTTCGTGGTCTGTTGCGAGGGCACTCATGCGAGCGAATCGTGCGTTGCGGGCCGGCGTTCTGGCGGCCGCGGTCGGCGGGCTGGGGTCGACCGGCTGTTCGACCATGAACAACACCGAGAAGGGTGCCGTCGCCGGCGGGGCGATCGGCACCGGGGTGGGGTTGCTCGCCGGTGCCGCGACCGGCAACCCGCGGACGGGCGCCGCGGTCGGCGGCCTGCTCGGCGGGGGCCTCGGCGCCGTGGCCGGCAACGAGCAGGACCGCAAGGACGAGCGGACCCGCGAGGTGATTCAGGCGCAGGCCGTCGCCGGCTCGCAGGCCCAGCGGATGGGCCTCACCGACGTGATCCACATGGCCCAGCAGGGCCACGACGACCAGGTCATCATCAACCAGATCCGCTCGACCGGGAGCTCGTTCCAGCTCACCGCGTCGGACCTCGACTTCCTGAAGAACAACAGCGTCTCGGCCCGGGTCATCGCCGAGATGCAGAGCGCCCGGCCCGTGGCGGCCCCGACGCGGGTGATCGTCCGCGAGGCCCCGACCGTGATCTACCAGGAGCCGGTGTTCGGGCCGCCGGTCTACCTCGGCCCGCCGCGCCCGGTGATCTACGGCGGGTACTACCGCCGCTGGTGACCCGGCCGCACGAAGCACGAAGAACGAAGCACGAGGTCCGAAAGGAGAACCCGAAGGGGGGTCTTCCTTTCGGATCTCGTGCTTCGTTCTTCGTGCTTCCCCAGTTGGGTCCGGCCGCTTGATGTCCCACCCCGGCTGCGTAAACTGGTCGTACCGACTGGTCCCGCCCCGCCCCCGCCGATCCCGCATTCCGGAGACGCTGCCAGATGTCCACCCGCCACCCGCTCGTCGCGGTCGCCCTGCTGTTGGCCTCGACCGCCCTCGCCGACGACTGGCCCACGTTCCGCGGCCCGAACCGCGACGGCATCAGTAAGGAGACCGGGCTGCTCCGCGAGTGGCCCAAGGACGGCCCGTCGAAGGCCTGGACCGCGAAGAACCTCGGGCTCGGGTTCGCCACGCCGACGGTCGCCAACGGCGTCATCTTCGGCATGGGCACCCGCGAGGGGAAGGACCTGGTGTGGGCGCTGAAGGAGGCCGACGGCACCGAACTGTGGGCGGTCCCGGTCGACGAGCCGCGGAAGACCAACCAGAACAACGGCCCCAGCGGCAGCCCGACCTATGACGACGGGAAGCTGTACACGGTCACCAGCAACGGCAAGTTCTACTGCCTCGACGCGAAGACCGGGAAGGAGCTGTGGAAGAAGGACTACCTCGCCGACTACGGCGGGAAGGTGCCGAGCTGGGGGTACACCGACTCGCCGCTCGTGGACGGGAAGAACGTGCTCGCGGTGCCGCTCGGGGCCAAGGCGGCCGTTGTCGCGTTCGACAAGAAGACCGGCAAGGAGGCGTGGAAGACCGAGGTGCCGGGCGGGGTCGGCGGCGGCGGCGGGTACTCGTCGGTGATGAAGGCCACCGTCGCGGGCACCCCGATGTACGTCCTGATGACCGGCGACAAGGGCGGGGTGATCGGGTTCGGCCTCGATGGCAAGTTCCTGTGGCAGTACAACGCCAAGCCCGCGGCCGGCGGCGTCGCCCAGGTGCCGGTGCCGATCGTCGCCGGCGACAAGGTGTGGGTGTCGAGCAGCTACGGCGGCGGGGCGGCGCTGATCCAGATCGTCCCGGGGGGCAAGGACAAGTTCACGGTGAAGGAGATCAAGGCGTACAAGAAGCCGGAGCTGAACAACCACCACGGCGGCATGGTGCAGGTCGGCGACTACGCCTACTTCGGGCACGACCAGAACCAGGGCAACCCGGTGTGCGTGGACCTGAAGACGGGTGAGATCAAGTGGGGGCCGGAGAAGAACCCGAACGGGGGGAACGGCTCGGCCGCGGTCCTGTTCGCCGACGGCCGCCTGTACTTCCGGTACCAGAACCACGTCCTCGTGCTGATCGACCCGTCGCCCGAGGCACTGAAGGTGGTGTCGGCGTTCAAGCTCCCCGAGCCGAGCGGCAAGGAGAGCTGGCCGCACCCGGTCATCGTCAACGGGAAGATGTACATCCGCGACCAGGACAAGCTGCACTGCTTCAACGTGAAGGCCGACAAGAACTGACCCGACTGATACCAAATCTTGTTGAATGCTAACTGTAGCCGGCCTCTGTGAGGCCGGGCCTGTGCGAGTCCCCAAGCACCGGCCTCACAGAGGCCGGCTACAGACAGAAACGGTCAGCGCGATCCGGTATGACGCCTGCCCCGCGGCCGCCCGGTGTTCGGGCGGCCGCGGGCGTTTGGCCCGGTGCATTTCCGCCCGAAACCGATTACCCTGTGGGGGTCGCCACGTCCCCGCTGCCCACAGGAGCCTCCCCGTGCCCCGCGTCACCCGCCGCCAGTTCTCGCAGGCCGCCGCTGCCGCCGGCCTCGCCACCGCCGCCTCCGCCCGGCGCGTCCTCGGAGCGAACGACCGCGTCCGCCTCGGGTTCGTCGGCGTCGGCAACCGCGGCGACCAGGTGCTCTCGGCGTTCCTCGAGCACAAGGACGCCGACGTCGCCGCCGTGTGCGACATCTACCAGCCGTACGTCGAGTTCGCGTGCAAGAAGATCGGCGGCGCGCCCGAGCAGTTCCGCGACTACCGGAAGCTCCTCGACCGCAAGGACCTCGACGCGGTCGTCATCAACACCCCCGACCACTGGCACGCGCTGCAGTGCATCCACGCGTGCGAGGCGCAGAAGGACGTGTACGTCGAGAAGCCGCTGAGCCTGTGCGTGGCCGAGGGCCGGGCGATGGTGAAGGCCGGCCGCGAGCACAAGCGGGTCGTACAGTGCGGCATCCAGCGGCTGTCGAGCCCGATGTGCGCCGAGGCCGCCGAGGTGGTGCGCAGCGGCGGCATCGGGAAGGTGACCGCGGTGCGGTGCTTCCACGTCCAGAACGAGTGGCCCAGGGGGATCGGCTCGCCGCCCGACGGCGACCCGCCCGAGGGGTTCGACTGGGACGCGTGGACCGGCCCGGCCCCGCTGCGGAAGTACAACAAGAACCGCTCGTTCTACCGGTTCCGGTGGTTCTACGACTACTCCGGCGGGCAGCTCACCAACTTCGGCGTCCACTACCTCGCGCAGATCCATCGTTCCCTGGGCGTCGACGCGCCGCTGTCGGTGGTCGCGCTGGGCGGCAAGTTCGGGAACTACGACAACCGCGAGGTGCCCGACACGCTGGAGGTGGCGTGGCACTACCCGAACGACACGCTGGTGACGTTCTCGCAGTTCAACGCGACCGGCGCGCCGCCCGCGGCCCGGCCGTGCGAGATCGAGTTCCGCGGCACGAAGGGGACGCTGTACTTCCGCACCGGCGGGTACGACGTGGTGCCCGAGGTCGTGACGCCGAACGAGTTCGCCGCCCGCACCCCGCTGAACCGGGCGCTGGAGAAGGGGTGGCGCGAGGGGGCCAAGGCGGAGATCGAGGCGAAGAAGGTGGACGGGTCGATCAAGGACGCCGACCACGCCCGCAACTTCCTCGACTGCGTGAAGAGCCGCAAGACCCCGAGCTGCGACGTGGAGTACGGGCACCGCTGCACGACGGCGGCGCTGATCGCGACCGTCGCGCTGCGCACCCGCTCGCTCCTGGAGTGGGACGCGAAGGCCGAGCGGTTCACGAACAGCGCCGCGGCGAACAAGTACCTGAGCTACGAGTACCGCGCGCCGTACAAGTTCCCGGCGTGACGCCTACGACTGCGCCGGCCGGAGCGCCGCGGCGAAGGCGGCCAGGTCGGCGCACGTCACGGCCGACTCGATCAGAGCACGAAGCTGCTGTTCGACTGTCACCGATTCAAGCGCCGCGGTCAGTTCCTCGGGAACGGTGCCGAACCGGTTCCTGAGGATCTCAACGATTGACATTCGAAAGCGTTCTTGCCGTCCCATCTTCAGCCCCTCCTCGTAGCCCTCTTTGAACCCCTTCTCGTAGGCCTGTTGCCACGTCCACTCCTTGCCATAGGCCTTGGCGAGGAGTCGGAACCCTTCTTGGAACGGTGCCTCGATACCCACGTTGAGTCTCCTTCTGGGTGGCGAGCGTGCGCCCGGAGAACGCCAACCAATCCAAGGTAATGAGCACGGTCGGCAAAGGTGCGGCCCCTCACCCGCGACTCCCAGAGCCTCGTCGCGACCTCTCCCCGCAGAGCCGGGGCGAGGTGGGGCGCACGGACCGCTCGCAAGCCGCACGAGCCGTTCAGCTCACAAGGAGAACCAACCGCCCCACCTCGCCCCACGAATGTGGGGAGGGGTCGCCGCGCCTCGCGGCGGGTGAGGGGCGGCCACGCACCGAGTTCACCGAACAGTCGAACGCCGCCGCAATCATACCGCTCCTGCTCCGGGTGCCGTAACGTGCGCCTTGAGCGAACTCCGGTCGCGCGGCGCGCCTCTGCTACACTGTTCAGGGTGAACGTGTCGCGGAGTGCCTCATGAACGCGGACCGGCCGGTCGACAACGCCCCGTACCACTCGCTCACGCACGGCGGGCTCACCGTCGAGGGGTGGTCGCGGGCCGCCGTGCAGAGCTACTGGCGGGTGCCCGAACTCAAGGTCGGGTTCGACCTCGGCGCGTCGCCGTGGGACTTCATGGGCACGCCCACGTGGTTCGTCTCGCACACCCACCTCGACCACGTCGCGGCGCTGCCCGTCTACGTCGCCCGCCGGCGGATGATGAAGATGGAGCCGCCGACCGTGTACGTCCCGGCCGAGGGGCTCGACGACGTGAAGAAGCTCATGGCGGTGATGCACCGGCTCGACCGCGGCCGCCAGCTCGCCGACGTGCGCCCGCTGGCCCCCGGCGACGAGATCGAGCTGAACCGCGAGCAGGTGGTGACCGTCGTGAACACGGCCCACACGGTGCCGAGCCGCGGGTTCATCGTGTCCGAGCGGCGTCGGAAGCTGAAGCCGGAGTTCGTCGGGCTGCCGGGCGAGAAGATCAAGGAGCTGCGGCTCTCGGGCGTCGAGATCACCCGCGAGGAGCGCATCCCGCTCGTCGCGTACACCGGAGACACCGCGCCCGCGGGGCTCGACAACAACCCGGCGTTCTTCGAGGCGAAGATCCTCATCACCGAGATGAGCTTCATCCGGGCGAGCCACCGCCGCGACAAGATCCACAAGTTCGGGCACATGCACCTGGACGACTTCGTGGAGCGGGCCGGGCGGTTCAACAACGAGGTGATCGTCACCGCCCACTTCAGCACCCGCTACCACCCGAACGAGGTGCGGAAGCTCCTCGACAACAAGCTCCCGCCCGAGTTGAAGGCGAAGATGAAGCTATGGGTGTGACGGGGAAGTGGATGAGGAGCGGTGGCGGAATGGGGGCCGCGTAGTTGGTGCCGGGTTCCGGTGGCCGCCCCCCTCACCCGCCGCGAGGCGCGGCGACCTCTCCCCCGAGACCGGGGGCGAGGT
>NZ_JBHYGG010000008.1:0-26262 GCF_051859125.1 Gemmata sp. | reverse complement strand
GCGGCGCAAGGGCTGGCATCCTACCCACAACCACCGCTATCGTGAAGAACCTCTAGTGCGTAGCCCAGGGTGCGAACCCTGGGGTTCCTGGGTGCGAACCCTGGGGCCGGGGTTTCTATTTCCCGCATTCGGTTGCGGTGCTCGTCCACCGGGCGGGCGGGTCCCAGCACGGGGCGAGCTTCAGGTGCCGGTTCAGGTACGGGTTCGGCGAGTGGTCCATGAACAGGTCGCGGGGGTACGTCGCCGACGGCCGCGTCGTGCACGGGTTCATCAGGCCGGCGTACACGCACGCCTCGCACACCAGCTCGCTGCAGAAGTAGCTCTCGCGGTCCAGCCCCTGCGGCTTGCCGACGAACGCCGTGCGGAGCGGGCCGCGGGACCGGATCGGGGTGAGTTGCCGGGCCAGCCGGCCGAGCGCGAACTTCCGCAGGTTCGTCGCGAGCGCGAACTCGGTGAGCCGGGCCGACTCCTCGGGGGTCAGCGGCACCGCCCGGCGGCGTACCCACACCCGGCCCTCGGCCTCGTAGCTGAGCATGTGCGGGAGCGCCTCCAGCGTGCGGCACTTCAGGGTGTCGTGCGGCCCCGCTTCGAGGATGCCCATCGACCCGTCCGGGTACGCGAACACGATCATCGAGTGCGTCGGGTGGCTCGTCCCCGCGAGGTTGTGCATGAGCTTCCAGAACACGGACCCGTCGGCCGACAGCACGATGTCGCCGGGCTGCGGGACGTACTCGCGGGCCGGCCCGCGTAGCGCGAAGTCGAGTTCGTAGCTCGGCTGCCAGAGGAACGACGCGCACGGGGCCGGCCTCCCCGCCCCCGGCAGCGCGAGGTCGGCGACCTTCGCGATCATCCGCTGCTTCGGCGTGAGGACCGACGGGAGCCGCTTCTCCGCGACGTAGGGCGGCGTCAGCGGCGGCGCGTCGGGGTACGGGTACGGGGCGGGGTCGGCACCGAGCGTGAGCGCCGCGAGACAGAGGGGCAACATCCGCGAACTCCGTGAATCAGGCGCAGGGTGGCTTCGTCTCTTATCGGGTACCCGCGGCTCAAGCGTCATTCGGTTGCGGCGGAACCGGGCGGCTCGGGGTCGGGTCGCGCCGCGGGTGCCGGTTGCGCCGGCGGGGCCGCCGGAACTTCCCCGCGACGGTCCCCACCCGCCTTGCGCACGCGGTACAATGCACCCAGTTGCTCCAACTTGACTCCCAACATCCACCGGTGTTCACATGCGAACCCGCCTGTTGCTTTGCGCGGCTGCCGTCGTCGCATCGCTCGCCCTCGCGCCGCACGCCCGCACGCAGGAGGGCTTCTTTCCGAAGGCGAAGGGCGCGGCCCCGGGCACGCCCAAGGCCGGCGAGTTGAAGAAGTACGACGACGTCATCACCAAGGACTTCACCACGCAGCCGGGGCTGTTCGCCGTCCACCGGCACGACGACAAGGTGTACTTCGAGATCGCGCAGGAGAAGCTCGGCCGGCTGTTCCTGTGGCAGGCCGAGGTCGCGAAGGGGCCGGGCGGCGGGAGCTGGGGCGGCGCGTCCCTGGGCAACGCGGTCCTCAAGTTCGAGCGCCGCGGCAACAAGATGTACGTGTGGAAGGTCGGGTTCTCGAAGCGGTCCGACGGGAAGGCCGTGCAGCACGCCGTTGAGGCGTCCGCGACCGACGCCATCATCGCGGTGTTCACCGTGGAGTGCGAGGGGAAGGACCGGGCGGCCGTCATCAACGTGTCCGACCTGTTCATCAACGGGCTCTCGGACCTGCCCATCGCCCGCGCCAGCGGCGGCGGCGGGAGCGTCGACGCGAGCCGCTCGTACCTCGCGGAACTTAAGGCGTTCCCGGCCAACGTCGAGGCCCGGTCGCTCCTCACGTTCCGCGGCGGCGGCGCGTTCGGTGCGGGCGGCCCCGGCGGCCCCGGGGGTCCCGGCGGGGCCAGCCGGAGCGTCACGGCGCTCGTCCACCAGAGCCTCGCGATCCTGCCCGAGGCGCCGATGACCGGCCGCCTGTTCGACCCCCGGGTCGGGTACTTCACCGAGGAGTTCACCGACTACGCGCACCCGCGGCAGTGGGCCGTCAACAAGGAGTACATCACCCGGTACCGGTTGGAGAAGAAGGACCCGGCCAAGGACGTCAGCGAGCCGGTGAAGCCGATCACGTTCTACCTGTCGAAGGAGATCCCCGAGAAGTGGCGGCCGTTCTTGAAGAAGGGCGTCGAGGACTGGCAGCCGGCGTTCGAGAAGGCCGGGTTCAAGAACGCGATCGTCTGCCGGGACGCCCCGACCCGCGCCGAGGACCCGAACTGGGACCCCGAGGACGCCCGGTACAGCGTGATCCGGTGGGTCGCCGAGCCGGTCGCCAACGCGATGGGGCCGCACGTCCACGACCCGCGGTCGGGCGAGATCATCTCGGCCCACATCATCTTCTGGCACGACGTGGTGAAGCTCGCGCAACTCTGGTACTTCGTGCAGTGCTCGGCGACCGACCCCCGCGCCCGCAAGCTCCCGATGCCCGACGAACTTACCGGCGAGCTGCTCCGGTACATCTGCGCCCACGAGGTCGGCCACACGCTCGGCCTGCGGCACAACCACCGGGCCAGCCAGGCGTACTCGGTGAGCCAGCTCCGCGACCCGAAGTTCGCCGCCGAGAACGGCAGCGTCGGCTCGATCATGTCCTACGGCCGGTACAACTACGTCGCGCAGCCCGAGGACAAGCTCGACGTCAAGAACCTGATCCCGAGGCTCGCGCCGTACGACTTCTTCGCCATCGAGTGGGGGTACAAGCAGATCCCCGGGATGAAGACCGCCGAGGACGAGAAGAAGACCCTCGACGAGTGGGCCAGCAAGCAGATCGACAACCCGTTCCTGCGGTTCGGCGGCGAGGACGGGCCGAGCACCGTGGACCCGACCGTGCTCACCGAGAACATCGGCTCCGACCCGGTCCTGGCGACCGGCCTGGGCCTCAAGAACGTCGACCGCACCCTCGAGTTCCTCGTCGCCGCGACGACCGAGAAGGGCGAGGACTTCGCGCTCCTGGAGGAGGTGTACGGCGAGATCATGAGCCACCGCGCGCGGTGGTTCAACGCGGTCGCCAAGCAGGTCGCCGGGGTGATCGAGTACCGCACCCTCGGGGGCCGCGGCACCGAGACGTTCGTCCGCGTCCCCAAGGACAAGCAGAAGGAGGCGGTGAAGTTCCTGCTCGACAACGCCTTCACCACGCCGACGAAGCTGCTCAACCCCGCGGTCGTGAACCAGTTCAAGTTCTCCGGCGCGACCGCGGCCATCACCGCCCAGCAGCGGGGCATCCTCTCGACGCTCCTCAGCCCGGCCCGCATGAGCCGGCTGTTCGACGCCGAGGTGCTGCTCGGCGACAAGGCGTACACGCCGGTCGAGTTGGTGGACGACCTCCAGGGCGGCATCTTCTCGGAACTCAAGGCCGAGGCCCCGAAGGTCGACCCGATCCGCCGCCAGCTCCAGCGGGCGTACGTGGACGTGCTGAGGAACGAGTTCACGCCCTCGACCCCCGGGCAGGTGAGCGGCATCCCGGTGCCGCGGGGGATCGGCGACCTCGCCGCCCGCACGACCGAACTCCGGGGCGTGGCCCGCGTGGCGCTGGCGCGGCTGGAGAAGGAGATCGCGACGGCGAAGGGGAAGGCGAAGGACCCCGCGACCCTGGGCCACCTCGAGGACCTCCAGGCCGAGATCAGGGACGTGCTCCACAGCGACAAGAAGTGACCCGCGTCGCGTTCGCGTGACACCCGAAGCAGCCGCGCGTGGCACTGGTTGGCACGCGCGGCTCTCTCATTTCTCGACCGGCCGGCGACCTGGTGCGCCACCGGTTCTCCGGTTGGGTAGAATGCATAAGAAGTGCGGGGTGCCGGTGCCGTGCCCGCGGCGCCGGCCGCCCCAATTTTATTGTCTCGCACGGAGACTCAGATGGCCGACAACTCCCCCGCGTCGCCCCAGCCGGGACCGGGCGGCAATAGTAAAAAAGCCAGTCCGCTGCTCCCGGGCGGGTGGATCGCCCTGGTTGTCCTCACCGTCCTCGCCGTCCTGTACTTCGTCTCCGGGCAGGCCCGCGAGATCACCTACTCGGAGTTCTCGCAGCTCATCGAGACCGGGCAGGTGAAGAAGGCGGTGTTCATCGGGAGCGACCGCGTCGAGGGCGAGGTCCGCGACCCGAACTCGGACGCCGTCAAGAACTACAAGCTCACCGGCGGGCGGTTCGTCGTCAACATGCCGCACACCAACGACCAGCCCGCCCTCATCCGCGACTGGGAGACCAAGGACCAGGCGGCCCGCAAGAAGGCCCCCACCGACCCCGACCCCGACAAGATCAGCATCAGCAAACGCGAGGACCCCGCGTGGATCGCCCCGTTCGTCCTGAACCTCATCGTCATCGGCATCCTGATCGCCATCCTCGTGTTCGTGTTCCTGCCGAAGATGCGAGACCCGATGGGCGGCGGGTTCATGAACAGTTACACCCGCAGCCCTGCCAAGCGGTACGAGAAGGGGAAGGGCAAGATCACGTTCGCCGACGTGGCCGGGATGGAGACCGCCAAGGGCGAACTCGCCGAGATCGTGGACTACCTCACCGACCCGGCCAAGTTCTCTCGCCTGGGCGCCCGCGTGCCCAAGGGCGTGCTGTTGTTCGGTCCCCCTGGCACCGGCAAGACGCTCATGGCCAAGGCCGTCGCCGGTGAGGCGAACGTGCCGTTCTTCGCCATCAGTGGCAGCGAGTTCATCCAGATGTTCGTCGGCGTCGGGGCCAGCCGCGTGCGCGACATGTTCCGCACCGCGAAGGAGCACTCGCCGTGCGTCGTGTTCATCGACGAGATCGACGCCGTCGGCCGCATGCGCGGCGCGGGGTACGGCGGCGGGTCCGACGAGCGCGAGCAGACGCTCAACCAGATCCTCAGTGAGATGGACGGGTTCCAGCCGTCCGAGACCGTCATCGTCGTCGCCGCGACCAACCGGCCCGACGTGCTCGACTCGGCGCTGCTCCGCCCCGGCCGGTTCGACCGGCACATCACCGTGGACCGCCCGACCTGGAAGGGCCGGCTCGAAATTCTCAAGGTCCACACGCGGAACAAGCCGCTGTCCGACGCGGTGGACCTGGAGCGGATCGCCCGCAACATGGTCGGCATGAGCGGGGCCGAGTTGCAGAACCTGTGCAACGAGGCCGCGCTCCAGGCGACCCGCGCCGGCCGCAGCAGCCTCGAACAGATCGACTTCGACCGCGCCGCGGACCGGGTCCGCCTCGGCGCGATGCGCGAGGAGCCGTACGGCGAGAACGAGAAGCGGCGGACCGCGTACCACGAGGCCGGGCACGCCCTGTGCGCGTTCCTCATGCCGTCCGGGGCGCACGCCCTCGACCGCGTGTCGATCATCCCCCGCGGCCGCACCGGCGGCGTCACCATGTTCCAGCAGGACGAGGACCGGGTCGACCACGCCGAGAGCGAACTCGTCGCCATGCTGGTGATGAGCATGGGCGGCCGCGCCGCGGACCGGCTCGTGATCGGCGAGCCGCTCTCGGGGGCCGTCGGCGACCTGAAGCAGGCGACCCGGATCGCCCGCACGATGGTCACCCAGTTGGGCATGAGCGAGAAGCTCGGGCCGGTGTACTACCAGCAGGGCGAGGACCACGTCTTCCTGGGCAAGGAGATCGTCGAGTCGCGGACGTTCAGCGAGGGCACGGCCAAGCTCATCGACGAGGAGATCCAGCGGCTCCTCACCGACGCCGAGGCCCGCGCCGCAGAACTGGTGAAGACGCACCGCGACAAGCTCGACCGGCTCGCCGAGGCGCTCCTGCTGCACGAGGAGATCGACCGCGAGGAGGTCGCGAAGCTCATGGCCGGCGTCCCGGTCGCCGAACTGCGGAAGGAGACGAAGCCGCGGAAGGTCGAGGACGCGCCGGCGGTCGTGGTGCCGGAGCCCGAACCGGTTCCGCCCGCGGCCCCGGGGCTGGCCTTCGGCGGCGCGTGAGGACCCGGGAATGGCGCGTGAAGTGAACGAACGCGGCGGGCCGACGGCGGGGAACTCCCGGCTGCCGGCCCGCACGTTTTACGGCGTCATCGTCGCCGGGGTGGTGTTCGGTGTGTGCCTGTGCGGCTCCGCCGCGTGGGCGTACCTCCAGGCCGGGGACCGCGACCCGACCTCGCGCCGCATCTGGGGCGACGTGGCCCGCGACTTCGTGGTCCCGATCGCGGTGATGATGGGCGCGACGTTCGGCGGGCTCACGGGCTTCGCCGCCGCAGTCGCGTTGGACCGGCGAGCGACACGTCGAGTCGCGACCGACCGGAGGTGAGCGGCTGCTCAACAAGTGGTGAGGACGGGAACAAGTGGTTCCCCCTCACCCGCCGCGAAGCGCGGCGACCTCTCCCCCGAAACCGGGGCGAGGTGGAGCCCGTGCTTCTGGTGGCACAGGCCTTTGGCCTGTGCAGGCGATCACAGGCCAGAGGCCTTTGCCACCAATCCGGCACCCCACTTCGCCCCCGGTCTCGGGGGCCAGGTCGCGACGAGGCTCTGCGAGTCGCGGGTGAGGGGGTTGAGACGCGAGACGCCACCAATTACTCGGCCGAATTCCGCTACCGATTCTACGACCGGCGGACGGAACCCGGTGTTCGGTCGGAGCAGTCTCCCCGACGGTTGAATTGCTTTCGTGAGTCCTCACCCCGTGATCGGGAGCCACTCGGTCACGTCGTGCCGCGAGTGCGGCGAGTTCTGCGGGTCCTCGATCGCGGCGTAGTACGAGTCCTGGCAGTCGGCGAGCAACTCGGCGAGTTCCGCCACCGTCAGCGCCCCGTGCTCGCGGCAGAACATCAGGTCCGTCGCCGACCCGTTGACCGGGAGGGTCGTCGCCCCGTGGAGCGTCTGCTTCACCAGGGCCGCGTAGTCCTTCCCCTGCTTACTGTCCGGGACGAGGACGAACGTGTTCTCGTCGGCCTGCGGCGCGCCGACCGGCGGGGCCGCGAGCCGGTGGTACTCCCGGACCCGGTCCGCCGGGTCGGTCCGCTTGGCCTTCGCGGCCGACGCCTCGATGTCCGTCACGTCCGTCTCGGGGAGCAGGTCGCCGAGGAACGCCGTGGTCTGCTCGACGAGCGGGTTCACGAGGGTCCGCATCATGTCGGCGTTCAGCTCGCACAGCGAGATGAGCCCGCCGCGGGGCTCCAGCACGAGCTTCTGGACGGCCGTTTCGAGCCGCTGCATGTCCGCGTGCCGCAGCCCCTGGACGATCTTCTTGGCCGAGCGGTCGATGTGCGTCTCGCCGTTCGGGAGGACCACCTGGAGGGTGTTGGTCGGGTGGATGGTCCGCTGGAGCGCCTCCTCGCTGGTCGAGTACGGGGTGTCGTCCCCGATCGGCATGGTGCGGAGCGGGTCCTCGAGCACCTTGAGGAGCTGGTCGAGCCGGGCCCGGCAGCTCCCCATCTCGCGGACCTTGTCCTCGACGCGGAGCCGGAGGGTGCGGTAGAACCGGATCGTGGCGTCGCCCATGTCCTCCTGGAGCCGGAGCCGGGCGAACACCCGGAGCTGCTCCAGGAAGTGCTTCATGCTCCGGGTCGGGCGGTTCCCGAAGAAGCTGAACGCGCGGCTCCCGGCCTGGCAGGCGTCGAACGCGGCCTGCACGTCGTTGCGGGCCTGGCGGGTCTTCGAGCCGATCGGCTCGGCCTTCTTCTCGACGACCGCGGCGGCCTCCACGCACCACCGGGACAGCTTCTTGAGGGCCGCCTCGAACAGGCCGAGCCGGCGGCCCGGGATCGCCTCCAGGGGCCGGCACGCGGCCGCGAACTCGTTGGCCCACACCTCGGCGGCCCGCTTGATCGCGTCCTCGAGAACCTTGCTGAGCCGGCTCCGGGACACGGTGCTGTCGTTCTCGTTCGTGGGCCGCGAGCCGATCAGGTCGCGGGCCTGGTCCCACACGCTCCGCGACCACTTGGACGCCTCGGAGCTGCGGGCCGTCGGGCTGATCTGGGCCTCGAGCCCGGTGAGCCACCGCTCGATCTGCTCGCCGGCCGCGCCGTCCGGGCCCCGCATGAACTCCTGGTCGAGCTGGTACTGCACGCTCTCGGCCCGGAGCCGCTCGTCGGCGGTCACCTGCGCGACGACGGCCTCGACCTCGGGCACGTCGCCGGACGGGGGCTGGTCCCGCCACGCCTTGAGGAGCGTCAGGGCGATCCGCTGCGCGGCGGTGCGGAGCATGAGCCCGCGCGGGAACCACACGCCGTAGGTGCCGAACGTGCGGAACGGGGTCCGCTCGTAGGCCGGGGGCTTGAGCCGGACCTTCTCCAGCGCCTTGCCCAGCGGGGTCGTCATGTCGTGGGCGACGTACCCGGCGAGGTGCGAGACGACGTCGCGGAACGCCTCGACCGAGCGGGCCTTCATGGTCAACAGGTACGTCGCGGAGAACGGGAGCCCCTGGCCCTCGACCTTCGGCCCCTCGGGGCCGCCGTAGTGGGCCGTGAACGTCACCTCGGGGTCGGCGTAGTGGTTGAGTTCGGTGACCCCGGCGTACAGGTTGGCGAGTTCCTGCTCGGACGTGTTCGGGTCCTTCGGCGAGCTGGCGAACACGAACGCGGTGATGGCCGGCTTCTGGCTCGGCATGAGCCGCCCGAGCACCCGCTTGACCGCGTACCCCAGGTCCATGAGCATCCCGCCGGACCCGCCGGCGGCGCTGGCGAACACGTACACCTGCGGGACCTTGTCCCGGGGCATGAGTCCGCTCTGGTCGCACGACGCGCTGATCGACTCCGGGTGGGTGGCGACCTGGAGGTCGCGCCGCAGCCGGGTCACGAACCGCAGGTAGTTGTCGCAGAACGCGAGCCGGCCCAGGGCCCGCGACCCGCCCGCGTGGAGGCTCCGGGGGATCGAGTACAGCTTCTCCCGCGGGAGCCAGTCGAGGATCTGGTCGAGCTGCTTGCGGCGGTACTGGTTGACCGGCTGGAGCGGCACCTGGAACACGTCGTCGGCGTCGAGGGCCACGTCGGGCGGGGCGCTGATCGCCTTGTTGAGCGCGTCCGGGTCGCAGTCGACGTACAGGAACCGGTAGCTCGGCACCTGGGTGGCGTCGCCGACGCGGTCGGTGAGCCGGCACCGGAGCTCCTGGAGCGCGCGGCGGCCGAAGCTGCCGATGCCGATGAGCACCGTGGGCCGCAGCACGCCCGGGTCCCGCCGCGACGCGGTCGTGGTCCCGAGCAGGTGGCTCTCGTTGATGTCGAGGTCGGGCTTCGACTTCAGGCGGATCTTGCTGGCGGCGATTGCGGTCGCGCCGCGGGCCGGGCGGGGCGCGGGCGGGGTCAGGTCCACGTCGTGGGCGGTGCGGGCGGCCTTGGACCACGCGGACGGGTCCGTCACCCCCTGCCCGCCGCCGGCGCTCCCCCCGCCACTCCCGTTGCTGTCGCTCCGCCCGGCCAGGGCGCGGATGAAGCTCACGCACGACGGGAACCGGTCGTCCGGGTTCTTCGACAGCGCGCGGCCCACGATCGGCCGGTCCGCCTCGGGGAGCATCGACAGGTCCGGCGGCTCCGTCATGTGCTGGAGCGCGAGCTGCCGGATGTTCTTCCCGGCGAACGGCCGCAGCCCGGTGAGCAGCTCGATGTACACGATCGCGAGGCTGTACTGGTCCGAGTGCTTGCTGATCTTGTTCGAGAACGTCTCGGGGGCCGCGTAGATCGGCGTCACCCCGCCCATCAGGCCCGACGAGCTCGACCGCTCCAGCGTCTTCACCAGCCCGAAGTCGGCGACCTTCACCCGGTCGGCGAGCATGAACAGGTTGCGGGGCTTGACGTCGAGGTGCTGGAGGTTGTGCTTCTCAATCAGGTGGTCGAGGCCGATGGCCGCGTCGTCGAGGAGGCCCAGGAGGATGTCGCGGGGGATGCCGGGGCGGCCCGAGTCCTGGTACTCGACGAGGCACTCGTGCAGGTTCTTGTCGGCCAGCTCCATCACGATCAGTAGCTCGCCGCCGACGTCCTGGATCTGCTCGATCGACAGGACGAACGGGTGGCGGACCTGCTTGACCCGCTCCAGCGCCTTCATCTCCTGAACGGCGCGGACGTCGTCGCCGTCGAGCGCGTTCAGGTTCCCGTAGACGAACTTGATGGCCTTCAGGATGCCGCCGGGGGCGGTACACTTCCAGACCTCGCCGAACCCGCCGGTGCCGATCGGTTCCAGCAGGCGGTAGCCGGGAAGGGGTTCGCCGTCCGGTTCGCGGAGCCAGTTCATGGAGCGCAAACCTCACCCCGGCGGTGTGGACGGGAGCCACCGGGACCGTGTACCAAGAAGATGACACCCGAACCGTAAGTCATGTCTGGCAGGAAGTCCAGTCCCGGCACACCACTGCGGCGGGAGGAGGAACGTGCGCTGTCGGAATAACCTACGCCCCGCACCCGCCCACCGGGTCCGTTCGGCCGTGCCGGACGCACCGAACGCGACCGAACCCGCCAAGTCGGTGTAGCTTACGGCAGGGCCGCGGCCGTGTGAAGTAATTTCTGGCACCGATTCGCCGTTGTCGGCGGGGCCGGCCGGCCCTAATCTGATAGCCTTTGCCGAAATTCTGCCACGCCGGAGACGTTCCCATGAAGAAGGGCATCCACCCCACCTACCGCGAAGTCGTGTTCCAGGACGCGGCCGCGAACTTCAGCTTCCTCACCCGGTCGAGCGTCGAGACCGACGACACCATCCAGTGGACCGACGGCAAGGAGTACCCGCTGTACAAGCTGGAAATCTCCAGCGCCAGCCACCCGTTCTTCACCGGGAAGATGAAGCTCCTCGACACCACCGGCCGCGTCCAGAAGTTCCAGGACAAGTACAAGAACACGAAGTACGCCACCAAGGCCGACGGGGCCGCGACGTGAGCGTCGGAGAGTGTTGGGTGTTGAGAGTGTTTGGAGTGTTCCGATGAGCCGCTCGATCGCCACTGCTTTTCGTTAGCGCCCCTGACGGGGCGAGCGGCCCGGTCCGAACCGAACTCCCGAACACTCTCCAACACTCCCAACACTCGGGTCCGCCATGTTCGCCGCTCTCGACCAGAAGCTCGCGCACTACCGCGACCTCGAACAGCAACTCTACGACCCCGCGGTCGCCGCCAACCCGTCGCGGTCCAACGCGATCGCCAAGGAGCGCGGCGCGCTCGCCAAGCTCATCGAGCCGTACCTCGAACTCCTCAAGCTCGACGAGTCCATCAGGGAGGCCGAGGCGCTCGCCGCCGGCCCCGACGCCGACATGCGTTCGATGGCCGAGGAGGAACTCGCGGCGCTGCGGCCGAAGCGCGCCGTCCTCCACGCCAAGATCGAGGACCAGTTCCTCGTCGACCCGTCCGAGGACTTCTCGAAGCTCATCGTCGAGATCCGGGCCGGCACCGGCGGCGACGAGGCGGCGCTGTTCGCCGGGAACCTCTACGAGATGTACTCCCGGTACGCCCGCACGAAGGGGTGGACCGTCGAGGAGATCGGCCACAGCCCCGGCGAGGCCGGCGGGTTCAAGGAAATCACGTTCGGCGTGTCCGGCGACGACGTGTACCAGATGCTGCGGTACGAGTCGGGCGGGCACCGCGTCCAGCGCGTCCCGGCGACCGAGACGCAGGGCCGCATCCACACCTCCCTCGCCACCGTGGCGGTCCTGCCCGAGCCCGACGAGGTGCAGGTGGCGATCAACATGAACGACATCGAGTGGGAGACGATGCGGGCCGGCGGGGCCGGGGGCCAGCACGTCAACAAGACCGAATCGGCCGTCCGCATCTGGTACCGGAAGAACACGCCGGACCAGATCGAGGTGAAGTGCCAGGACGGGCGGAGCCAGCACAAGAACCGCGAGCAGGCGATGCGGGTGCTCCGGACCCGGATCTTCGAGCGGCAGCAGGAGAAGCTCCACCGCGAGCGGGCCGCGATGCGGAAGAACCAGATCGGCGGCGGCGACCGCAACGAGCGGATCCGCACCTACAACTTCCCGCAGAACCGCTGCACCGACCACCGCATCGAGTTCACCGTGTACCACCTCGACGCGGTCATGGCCGGCGGGCTCGACGAGATGATCCAGCCGATGCGGGACCACGTCAAGCGCGAGCGGCTCGCCGCCGCGACCACGGGGTAAGCAACCGCCCTGTCGCCCCGTCGGAACTCCCCGCATAATACCCGCGTACCAGGGGCTCACGCCCCTGGCTATCGACTGCCGCCCTTCGGGGCTCCGAACCGGAACGGATTCATGGCCGACGCACCGCAGATCCCGACCGTCTGGACGAACCGGGCGCTGCTGAACTGGACGACCGAGTACCTCGCCAAGAAGGGGATCGAGAGCCCCAAGGTCGACGCCCAGGTGCTCCTCGCGCACGTCCTCGGGTGCAAGAAGGTCGATCTCCTCGTCAACTTCGACCAGCAGCCCCCCGAGGCCGACCGCAACCGGTTCAAGGAACTGATCCAGCGGCGGATCGCCGGGTGGCCGGTCGCGTACCTCGTCGGCGCCCGCGACTTCTACCTGCTCACGTTCGAGGTGACGCCGGCGGTGCTGATCCCGCGGCCCGAGACGGAGACGCTTGTCGCCGAGGCGCTGGCGTTCCTCAAGCCGAAGACCGCCCCGGCGGTTCTCGACGTCGGCACCGGCTCCGGGTGCATCGGCGTGAGCATCGCGCACCAGAAGAAGGACGCGCACGCCACCGCGATCGACGTTTCGCCCGACGCTCTGGAAGTAGCGAAGCGGAACGCGGCGAAGGCCGGGGTCGCCGACCGCATGACGTTCTTGCAAGGGGACCTGTTCGGCCCGCTGCCGGCCGGTGCGACGTTCGACCTGATCGCGAGCAACCCGCCGTACATCGCGGCCGGTGAGTTCGCGGGGCTCCAAGCCGAGGTGCGGGACCACGAGCCGCGCGCCGCCCTCGACGGCGGGGCCGACGGCCTCGCGTTCTACCGCCGCATCGCGGCCGCCGTCGGGCCGTTCCTGAAGCCGGGCGGGAAGCTGTTGTTGGAGGTCGGCTCGACGCAGGACGAGGCGGTGCGTGGCCTGCTCGCGGCGCAACCCGACCTGGAGGTCGGCCCGACGCTCAAGGACGACGCGAAGCACCCTCGCGTCGTGACGGCGAAGAAGAGATGAGCCGCAGTCACTTCTGCAAGATGAGCTTGCCGCGGCGGGTGATCCGCAGCCGGTAGCGCACGCCCTCGTGCTCGATCCAGATCTCGCGGTCCGCGCCGAACAGTTCCTCAGCCCGCACCACCTTGCGGGGCTCGTCGCTCGTCGCCTCCGCGGGCTCGTCTGGCTCGTGTTCGCTCATCGGGCGATCCCTTCTAGCCTTGGTTGAACCGGTGAGACCGGGTTGCAACACTGCCCCACAAATTGCACTGGTACGGAAACCGGAGTGAAACGGGACGATTTCGTTCGGTCTGCTTGACAGTACCGCATACGCAGATAATGTAAAGGCACTAGATGAGATTTTGTCTCACCTAGATCCCTCCGCTAGCTTCCGTCCGGTCCGGCTGCCGCCAGCCGATCCCTCCGTACGCGACGCGGTCGGTGAGTTTCCCGAATCGCCGGGGGCTTACGGGCTGCGCCGCGACTCCGTTTCGCACACGCGCCCGTCTTCCCACCGTGTTTCGGGGCACCGCGTAGCCCGCGGCACGCTCGCGCTTTCACCCACATACTTCACCCTCCGACGGAGGGGGCGTGGAAGGTGCGCGCCGCGGTTCCGACCCCAACAGCCTGAGGAGACCGCCGTGATGCCCAACGAGTCCCAAGTCCGGCCCCGCCGCGGGTTCACCCTGATCGAATTGCTGGTGGTGATCGCGATCATCGCCGTGCTGATCGGGCTCCTGCTGCCCGCGGTCCAGAAGGTCCGCGAGGCGGCCGCCCGCCTCAAGTGCCAGAACAATCTCAAGCAACTCGCACTCGCCTGTCACGGTTACCACGACGCGACCGAGAAGTTGCCGTACGCGACCAGGAACTACGCCCCCGGATCGGCGACCGGCACCTATGACAGCGGCTTCATTCTCATCCTCCCGTACATCGAACAAGATGTGGTTGCCCGTCAGTGGCAGCCCAACTACCCAACGGGCAGCACGGTGACCAACGCGGCGGGATACAGCAATGCCCAGCTCCAGAAAATGCCGCTCCAGACGTTCAGTTGCCCCTCCATGATTCCGCCGAGCGCCACAAGCGGCGGCTCACTCGGCACCGCTCCGAACACCCGGGCCCCGTCCAGTTATCTTTTCTCGATCGGAACCCCAACGGCCAATCAGGTGCGGTACGGGGCCTGGGTGAGTGCGGCCTGTGACGGGGTCGCCCTGCCCATCCGGAACGGCGCGTACGACCCGGCCACCAACCCGAACCAACCCGACGTGGCCGGGAACACGCAGTTGCGGATCACCGACGTGACCGACGGGTCCTCGAACACGATACTCATGGGCGAGGGCGACTTCATGCCCGCGGGGGTGCCCTCGAACTACGGACCGGTCTGGGCGTACGCCTACTTCTACAACTGGACCGGGACCGCCGGTGGCATCAACAAGCGCGACGGGAGCGGCGACGCGAACTACGGTGCCTTCCGCAGCGGTCACACCGGCGGCGCGAACTTCGCGCTGACGGACGGGTCGATCCAATTCATCCGCGACTCGATCGACCCGACGACCTTCACGTACCTCGGCACCCGTGCCGGGGGCGAAGTCATCCCGGCGTACTAACCCCCGAGCTTCCCTACTTGCACGAGTGCTGCGATGCGACTGATGAGTGTCTTCGTGTCCCTGGCCGTAACGGTGGTGCTCGCGGGGTGCGGCGAGCAACCGGTTCCGCCCGCGTCAACTCAGGATCCGGGCGCGCCCCTGACTCTTGGGGAGTGGAAGAGCCTTCCGGCGGACAAGAAGTACGACGGGATGTCCCTGGAGCGGCTCAAAGACACCGAGCCGAAGTTTCAGGACTCCCGCGAGTGGGACCGGTTCATGCGCACCGTTGTGAATCCCGGCAAGAAGAGAGAGCTCGCTGCCGCGAAATCTTGACCTGATCCTTCCCCCTACCAACTGCAGGCTAAACTCATGCTCCGCAAACTGACTCGGATCGCGTTCCTGTCTCTGTTCCTCGCCGCAACGACGACTGCGGCTGAGCCAACCACCACCAAAGCCCCGGCACTGCCGCCGCTGCCGAGGGCCGTCGCCAGCCACGGGGCGGTCGCGTGCGACGGGTACGTCTACGTCTACGGCGGGCACGCCGGGAAGACGCACAGCTACGACACCGAGAGCGTCCTCGGCACGTTCCACCGGCTCAAGATCGACGGCGGCACCAAGTGGGAGGAGCTCCCCGGCGGCCCGATCGCACAGGGCATGAACCTCGTCGCCCACGGGGGCAAGGTGTACCGCGTCGGCGGGATGCAGCCGCGGAACAAGCCCGGCGACCCGGCCGACAACTTCTCGCTCGTCGAGTGCGCCCGGTTCGACCCGAAGGTCGGCAAGTGGGAGGAGCTGCCGCCGCTGCCCGCGGGCCGGTCGTCGCACGACGTGGTCGTCGTCGGCGACAAGCTCGTGGTGGTCGGCGGGTGGCAGATGAAGGGCAAGGGCGAGAAGGCCGGGTGGCACGAGACGGTCGAGACCCTCGACCTCGGCTCGCCGTCGCCGAAGTGGCAGGCGGTCCCGCAGCCGTTCAAGCGGCGGGCGCTGACGGCGACGGTGGTGGGGTCCAAGGTGTACGTCCTCGGCGGGCTCGGGGCCGACGGCAAGGCGATCGAGATCTTCGACGTCGAGACGGGCAAGTGGGCGACCGGCCCGGCCCTGCCGGACGTGGCCGCCGAGGGCGCGGCCCGCGCGATGGCGTTCTCGCCCGCCGCGGGGACCGTGAACGGCCGCGTCGTGGTGAACACCGCCGCCGGGAGCGTGTACCGGATGACCGCCGACGGCTCCGCGTGGGAGAAGGTCGGCGCGGCGGCCAACCCGCGGGTCGTGGCCCGGCTCATCCCGGTCGGCCCGGCGGAGGTGCTGCTGATCGGCGGCGCGTCCCGGAGCGCGAGCGGCAACGTCGCCGAGGTCGAGCGGCTGACGCTGGCCGAGAAGGGCGAGCCGGTCGCGGCCCCCGCCCCCAAGAAGGACTGATCGCATTCGGCGGCGAAAGCCGCCGGGTCAGCCGGGCGGGTAGAACGCCCGCCCGGCTTCGTTTTCACACCAAGCTCCATCACACCAGGTGAATTATGCTCCGTTTTGCGAGTGTCGCGCTGTTCCTCGCCGCCGCGACGGCGGCCGCCCAGGCGCACTTCGTGTTCGTGATCCCCGATGCCAAGGACCCTGGCAAGGCGACCGTCGTGTTCAGCGACGACCTCGGCGTCGATGACGCGGTGACGATGGACAAGATCAGCGGCCTGAAGCTCCAGGTCCGCGACGCCGGCGGCAAGGCGACCGACGCGAAGCTCGAAGTGGGCAAGCACAGCATCGCCGCCGCGGTGCCGGGCACCGGGCCGCGGGTCGTGTTCGGGTCCGTCAACTACGGGGTGATGCAGAAGGGCGACGCGAAGCCGTACCTGCTGGCGTACCACCCGAAGGCGGTCGTGGGCGAGGTCCCCGCCGACGGCGGCAAGGTCGGCGGCGCGGCCCCGGAACTGGTCCCCGTGGCGGCCGGCAGCAAGGTGAAGTTCCTGTTCCTGGTCGCCGGCAAGCCGACGGCCGACGCCGAGGTCACCGTGATGCTCCCGGACGGCAAGAAGGAGAAGGTGAAGACCGACAGCCAGGGGCTGACGCAGGAGTTCGCCGGGGCCGGGCGGTACGGCGCGTGGACCCGCACGACCGAGGCGAAGGGCGGCGAGCACGGCGGCAAGAAGTACGAGGAGGAGCGGCACTACGCGACCCTCGTGGTCGATGTCGCCGCGAAGTGACCATTCGCGAAAAAATGAGGGAACTGTTGACGCGGCGCCGCTGTCCAAATATCGTTACGCCAAGCTCCTGAGATCGAATCTCACCAAACACGCGGGTCCGGGGGGAATTGTTCGCCCCGGACCTCTTCCAAGAGCCTGCTCCGCCAACGCTCGGGATCGCAACCGGCACCCGCTGGTTGCTCACCATCCGTAGCAACGCGGCTCGTGACAGCGCACCTACCGTCCCGAGGGCTCCCATGCGCCGCTCCGCGTTCACGCTCATCGAGTTGCTGGTGGTGATCGCCATCATCGCCGTGCTGATCGGGCTCCTGCTGCCTGCGGTGCAGAAGGTCCGCGAGGCCGCCGCCCGCATCAAGTGCGGCAACAACATGAAGCAGATCGGCCTCGGGATGATGCAATACGAGCACGTCAACGGTTACTTCCCGTACTCCCGAACGGGGTCGTTGTGGCGAATTCTTCCCTATGTAGAGCAAGCCACGCTGGCACAGGGATTCGACACAGCCACACACTCGAGTGGTCTCTACGGATTCAACGGTCAGCTCGGCGATTCTGGCTGGTCTGCCGATCTGCGAGCCTCGTTCAATACCTCGCTCGCGGTGTTCCGGTGCCCGAGTACGCCGGGCGACCGAACCGTTGTGGTGTCGGGAGTCAGCGCACAGGCGAGTGATTACACGACGCCCCGAATCCCGGCCCTGCGACCGGTCGGCCACCCGCTCTGGTACCAGGAGGGCGAGCCGCAGATGAACTTCAACACTGCGATGAGCCCGCCGGACTCACGAAGCACCGACCCCCGCCGACGTGGTGCCGCCTACGCCGCCATAACGGATGGTTACAGCAACACCATGCTCTTCTACGAATGTGCTGGGTCCCCAAACTTATACGTCAGGGGGAAGCAGGTGACTGGCACGGTTTCACTCGCGTGGGCCGGAGCGGGTGACGGGGTGAAGATGCGAGCGTATCGGAGAGACAACGAGACCGCGGCGACCAGCCCGACGAACAGTGGTCGCGGCGTCGCCGGTAGCCCAACACCACCAATCGCACCGACGAATTCGGCACTGGGTGCAGCCTGGGAAGCCGCAATCGAGGACGCTCCGGGGACCTACGCATTCATCAACCACACTAACAGCGGGCAGCCTTACAGCTTCCACAATGGGGGAGTTAACCTCAATCTGGCAGACGGCTCGACTCGGTTCGTGCGCGACTCGATCTCGCTGGACACGTTTCTGAACCTGATGTTGCGGGACGATGGCCAAGTACTCGGCGACTTTTAGGGCGACCGGACAGAGCCTCGGGCACCTGCGGTACCAGGCACACGTCGTGTGCCTGGTACCGCAGGTGCCGACATCCTTAACCCTACCCGAACTGCGAGATTGTGACACGCTTTGCACCCCAAACCGAGCGACTGCTGTGGACTCCATGCTCCCGTTGAAGACAGATTCACCTGGGGAGATGCCTGGCGAAGCGCCTGCGCCCGTGCCGCACCGCCGCCCGCTCCACAAGCGGGTGATGCACGTCGTCCGCCGCGGGCACCTCTACTTCGGGTTGCTCCTGCTCCCGTGGGCCATCCTGTATGGGGTCACGGGGTTCCTGTTCAACCACCCCACCGCGTTCGCGGACGCGCCGACCGCGGCGTTCGGCCGGCCCGAACTCAGCGGCACGCCGATGGAGAGTGTGCCCTCTCCTGCCGAGGTCGCGAATCAGGTCGTCACGGCGCTGCGGTCGCGGGCGAACCCGCCCGTGGGCTACGAACTCGTTCAGCCCGAGAGGGCGAAGTACACCCGCGAGGCAGCGTTCGCCACGGTGAAGGCCGACGGCCGCGAACTGAACGTGCTCGTCGAGGTCGGCGGCAACGGTGGCACCGTGCGGAGCCGCCCGACCCCGCAGACCGCCCCGGCTCCCGTTGAGAAGGCCCCATTCGCGATCGGCGGCGGTGGTCCGAAGGGCGGCGGCCGCGGCCCCGGCGGCGAGAAGGGTGGTCGCCCGGGTGGGGGCGAGAAGGGGCCGCGGCCGACCGCACCCGCCGACACGCTTTCGCTGGAGTTGCCCCTCCACGACCGCGTGAAGGCCGCGGTGCCGACCGTCCTCGAGCGCACCGGGTTCCCGAGCGGCGAGGTCACGGTCACCAGCGTCCCGGACCTGACGTTCCTCATGACCGACGGCACGAAGACCTGGCTCGTCACCTACAACGCCCAGGTGGGCACCGTGAGCGGCCGCCCCGCGGACGACGCGCCTCCGGCCGACGACCTATCCACGCGGCGGTTCCTCACGCGGATGCACACCACGCACGGGTACCCCGGCGAGCCGAACGCGAAGTGGTACTGGGCCGTCGTCGTGGACGCGATGGCGTTCGTGATGGTGTTCTGGGGCGTGTCCGGCATCTTCATGTGGTGGCAGATCAAGGCGACGCGGCTGGTCGGCTTCCTCGTCCTCGTGTTGAGCGTCGGGGCCGCGGTGTGGCTCGGCTCCGGGATGCACGAGGTGCTGAGCGCCTCCGCCCGGTGAAAGCGCCCCTCCGCGAACTGGTATCTCCTGGTGCCGCCAATGGACCTCGGCGGCACTTACAGGGTTTACCAATGCTGACGATTCGCAAGGGGGCCGACCGCGGCGTCTCCGACTTCGGCTGGCTCGACAGCCGGCACACGTTCTCGTTCGGCGACTACGTCGACCCGAAGCACCACCAGTTCCGCACGCTGCGGGTCATCAACGACGACCGGGTCGCGCCCGGCGGCGGGTTCCCCACGCACCCGCACCGCGACATGGAGATCCTCACCTGCGTGCTGAGCGGGCAACTCGAGCACCGCGACAGCATGGGCAACGGCGAGGTGATTCACGCGGGCGAGTGGCAGGTGATGACGGCCGGGACCGGGGTCACGCACAGCGAGTTCAACCCGTCCGACACGGAGCCGGTCCACCTGCTCCAGATCTGGCTGTTCCCGGACCGCCGCGGGCACACGCCGGGCTACGGCCAGCGGCTGTTCACCGACGCGGAGAAGGCGGGCACGTGGCGGCTCGTGGCGTCCCCGGACGCCGCCGACGGCGCGCTGCCGATCCACCAGGACGCCCGCGTGTACCAGACGAAGCTGGCGGCGGGCCAGGCGGTCGCCCACGAGTTGCGGCCGGGCCGGGCGGCGTTCGTCCACGTCGCGACCGGGGCGGCCACGGTCAACGGGCACAAGCTCGTCGCGGGCGACGCCGCGGCCGTTGAGGAGGAAACTACGGTGACCGTGACCGGTGACGAGACGGCCGAAGTGTTGCTCTTCGACCTGAAGTGATTGTTCGCCACGGAGCGGGGCCGCAACCAGCTATTCGGTAGCCGGTTGCGGCCCCGCTCCGTTTAGTTTCCGGCCCGTTTGCTCTCGCCTACCGGAAAATTGCACTCACTCATCTCGCTCCCGGAACGTTTCTTAATCGCATTTAGTAAACACAATTAAGAAATCCTCTTGCCGCTCTGCCCAAGTCCTGGTATTTTCACTTCCAGCTCATGTTCTTCGGGCTTTCGCCCTGACCGTTTCGTTCTCGGTCCTTATCTCCGAGGTCACACATGCGAGGGCTTCTCCCCCATCGGCGTGCCTTCACGCTCATCGAATTACTGGTCGTGATCGCGATCATCGCGATCCTCATTGGTCTGCTCCTGCCGGCGGTGCAGAAGGTCCGCGAGGCGGCCGCACGCATCAAGTGCTCGAACAACCTTAAACAGCTCGGCATCGCCTGCCACGCGTACCACGACGCCCTCGGGGCGATGCCGTACGGCCGCAAGTACGACATGTGGGACACGTACACCTGGACGCAGCAGGTTCTGCCGTACATCGAGCAAGGGAACGTCTACAACGGGTACGTCACCCTGAACCAGACGCCGTTCGCGGCGTCGTACCCCGGTCCGAACGGCCCGATCGGCAACAACGCCACGCAGCGGGCGGCCCGGCACGCCGTGCTCACCACGTTAATCTGCCCCAGCGACGGCGGCCCGTACGAGAACGAGACGGGCTCGACCGACTACGGGTTCGTCCGCGGGAGCTACCGGGCCTGCACCGGCTCGGGTGACATGTACGGTGCGGCCACCGACTCAACGGCCGGCCCGTGGGGGATCGGCACCTTCGGCGTGCGCGCCGGGCAGAGCGTCGATGCGGGCGCCGGGGTGCGGTCGGCCGGGGCGAAGATGACCGAACTCAGCGACGGCACGTCGAACACGCTCATGCTCGCCGAGGGGATCAGCCCGAGCGTCACCGGGTGGGGCGGGCCGCTCGGCGGCGTCATCTACGGGAACATGGGCGGCGGGCTGTTCTCCGCGACCCTTACGCCGAACTCGTCGTCCCCGGACCGCGTCGTCGGCCCGTGCCCGGCGAGCCAGGGGGACGC
This sequence comes from Gemmata sp., assembly GCF_051859125.1. Lineage (NCBI taxonomy): Bacteria > Pseudomonadati > Planctomycetota > Planctomycetia > Gemmatales > Gemmataceae > Gemmata > Gemmata sp. The sequence continues at coordinate 5,097 of NZ_JBHYGG010000008.1, read as the reverse complement.
CGCGTACAAGCCGGCGTGCCTGTCGCTGGGCGGCAACGCCTGGTGGACCCCGTCGGCCGCGGGGGCGCACGCGGCCGCCCGGAGCAAGCACACCGGGGGCGTGAACGCGGCGATGGCCGACGGGAGCATCCGGTTCTTCACAGACTCGACCGACGCGACCGCGTGGCGGGCGATGGGCACCCGCGCCGGCGGCGAGGTCGTCACCAATAACCCGTAACCGGAGGCCGCACATGAGACGCGCGTTAGCGATCGTGCCGGCCGTAATCGGGCTCCTCTCCGCGGGGTGCGGGGGCGGGGCGGCGAGCGTGTCCGGGCTCGTGAGTTTCGAGGACCAGCCGGTGGCGAACGGCTACGTCACGTTCGCACCGGCCGACGGCAAGGGGCCGGTGGTCGGCGGGGCGGTGACCAACGGCCGGTACACCGTTGCAAACGTCCCGCCGGGGCCGAAGCTGGTCAAGGTCGAGGCGAGTAGTGGGGCGGGGCCGTCGGTCCAGACGAGCGAGGACGCGGCCCGGGTGTCGAAGGAGCTGAAGGGGAAGTACGGGGCCGACGGCATCATCCGCACCGAGACCGTGCCCCCCGACGCGGCCGGGAACAACCAGGCGGTCGAGGTGCGGGCCGGGCCGCAGACGCTCGACCTCGCACTGAAGAAGCCCGCCAATAGGAAGTGACCGACACGCGGCCGGGAGAAATCCCGGCCGCGTCCGTTGTGTGGTGCCGCAACCACGGGTCTAATCGGGGCCCCCACCCTCCCCGGAGTTCCCCATGAAGTACGCACTGTGCGCCGGCGTCCTGCTCGCCGGGTTCGCGCTCGCAGCGTCGGCCGAGTCGAAGGGCACCATTGAGGTCGCCGCTCAGAAGCGGGAGGCCGACCCGAGCGGCGGCCCCGCGAAGTTGGTCGCCGTGACGGCCGCCATCGACCCCGCGAAGACCGCCGTGATCGTCTGCGACATGTGGGACGACCACTGGTGCAAGGCGGCCGCGAAGCGGTGCGCGGAGATGACGAAGGAGATGGAGCCAGTGCTGAAGGCGTGTCGCGCCGCGGGCATGACGATCGTCCACTGCCCGTCCGACACGATGGGCTTCTACAAGGACCACCCGGCCCGCAAGCGGATGCTGGCGGTGAAGCCGGTCGCGCCGCCGAAGGGCAAGGAGCTCCCGAACCCGCCGCTGCCCGTGGACGACTCCGACGGCGGGTGCGACGACGAGAGGCCGGCCAAGACGTTCCGGGCCTGGACCCGGCAGCACGAGGCGCTCACGGTCGACGCCGACAAGGACTACGTCACCGACAGCGGGGCCGAGGTGTTCTCGCTCATGGCGGAGAAGGGGCTCACGACGCTGATCGTAATGGGGGTCCACACGAACATGTGCATCCTGAACCGCACGTTCGCGATCAAGCAGATGGTGAAGTGGGGCAAGGACGTGTACCTCGCCCGCGACCTGACCGACGCGATGTACAACCCGAAGATGAAGCCGATGGTGACGCACCAGAAGGGGACGGACCTCATCATCGAGTTCATCGAGGCGAACTGGTGCCCGACGATCGAGGGCAAGGCGCTGCTCCCGCGGAAGTGAAGGGCGGGTCGCGTCTGCCCCAGAGGCGGTTGGAGGCAGGCAAGAATGCCTGCCCCACCCCGGGCCACTCATCCACGCGGGCCTATCTGACGCCTCACGGCACGGTCAGGATCGCCTCCAGCACCCAGCACCCGCGGGCGTGCTGGGTGGCCCGCCGCAGGTGGTCGAGGACGTCGTCGCGGTCGCACCCCGCGTCCTGGAGCGCGTCGGCCAGGATCGGCATGGTGGAGAAGTCGGTGGTCGCGTGGGCGTGCCGGGCCAGGTTCACGACCGTGTCGGTCCGCCAGTTCGGGTGCAACGGTGCGGTCCACCGGAACGGGTTGCCGAACACCTCCCGGAGGAGGTGCGGCGAGTGCAACTCGGGCGGGATGTGGAAGAAGTACGGCGTGTTCCCCTCGAACGGCGCGTACGCGAGGTGCGAGAAGCCGCGCCACACCCCGGGGTCGAAGTCGGTCGCGACCCGCACCTCGTCGCGGGTCGCGTGGCCGAGCGCGACGAGTTCGCGCCCGATGTCGTTGACGTCGTCGACCCCCCCGCGGCACAGGACCAGCGCCTCGGCGAGCGGGTACACCTCGTCCCGAAGTTCTCGCTTGGTCTTCGCCTCGCAGTACGCCACCTCGGCAACGCGAACGACGGCCCGGCACACGCCCGGCAGGACGTCCCACGCCCGGCGGGCGCACGCCAGCAGGTACAGGCGCGATCTCCGGGTCTGGGGCTCGATGCTGTCCATCCCGCGAACCGGGTAGAGCGCTTCGAGCATCGCGTGCGGGTCGGTCGAGGTCTGCCAGTCGCGCGGTGTCATGGATTTTCGGTGCGAGCGTTGTTCGGGTGCGGCGGGCACGTCCCGCTACCCCCTGAGTCGCGAACGCGGCCCCAAACATCTCACGCGATTTCGCTTTCCCGCAATCTCGGTAGCGGAAACCTCGACACCACCACAGACCAAACCCCGTTGAAGCGCTTCCTCGGGGGGCGCCGCGTCTGGTCCGAGCCCGAGCGCCGAGCGAGGGGTGAACATGAACCCTCGCTCGGCGCTCGGGCTCGGACCAGACGCGAACCCACAGAACTTCGCATCACGCCGCCGGCGGGGCGGGGTGCTTCCGCGGGTCACCGAGGGCCGCTTCCAGCGCCGCGACCCGCGCCTTCAGCGCGTCGATCTCCTCGACGGCACCCGCGAGCTTCGCTTCCAGCGCCGCGACCGCCTCCGACGACCCACCGGACCGCGACGGCGGCGCGGCCCCCCCGATGTCCGCGAGCGCGGCCGACGCGGGCGAACTCGCGAAGTGCGCCTTCAACTTTGCGAGTTCGTCGGGGTGGTGGAACCCGTGCGTGACGACCGCCCCGCGGCGGTCCGGGTCGGTGAGGTACACCGCGAGCCGCCTCGCCGCGAGGACTTTGATGATCTCCTCCAGCGCCTCCAGCGTGTCGATCGGGTCCATGCGGCTGGCCCGCACGCGGAGGTCGCCCTTGGTCTGCGGGCCGCGGAGGAGGAGTTCCGCGAGCACGGCCATCTCGGCCCCGTTGCGGGTCCAGTGGTCGTACAGGTTGTGCCGGAACCGCTCGACCCGGCCGCCGGTGATGCGGGCCGCGAGCCCCCGCTTCTGGAGCGGGAGCATCGCCTGATCGACGTCGTCGTCGCTCAGGTCCATGACCGGGTCGCGGTTCGACTTCTGGTTGCACCCGGTCCACAGCGCGTTGAGCGACAGCGGGTACGAGTCGGCCGACTTCGAGGTCTTCTGCTTCTCGACGAGCACGCCGAGGATGCGCCGCTCGAGCGGCGTCAGCGGCTCCCACACCGGGGCCGGCGGTGCGGCGGCCGCCGGCTGTGCCGGAGTCGCGGTCGGTTGGGGCTGTGCGGGCGCTGGGTTCGCGTCGGCCGACATGGGAGAGGCTCCATCGAGCGAGAGTGCCGGGGTTCCACCCGCGGCGTTTGTTGTAGCGACGGCCCGAACGCCCGGCGCGGGTCAGAGCACCACGGCACTCCCGAACCGCTCGCGGGGGCAGCGAGCGCAATATCCTCAAGCGTGTGACGCACCAGTGTAACCCACCGGGGATGTGCCGTGGACCTCGGATTGCGCGACAGCGTGGCGGTGGTGGTCGGCGGGGCGAGCGGGATCGGCCGGGCGATCGGCGGCGCGTTCGAGGCCGAGGGCGCGAGAGTGGCGAGTATCGACCTGCGATTCCCCGACGCGGGGCAGGGCGGCCGGTTCGTCGCGGACGTCACCGACTACGCCGCGGTGCGGGCCGCCGAGGCCGGCGTGCGGGCGGAGTTCGGGCGGGTCGATCACCTCGTGTTCGCCGCGGGGATCGGCTCGGGGAAGTTCGGGTTCCCGTTCTGGAACCTCGACCCGTCGGACTGGGACCGCGTGCTGCGGGTCAATCTCATCGGAGCGGTGAACGTCGCGCACGCATTCGCGCCGGGGTTCGCGGCGCAGAAGTGCGGGACCGTGCTGTTCCTCGCGTCGGTCGCCGGGCAGATCGGCAGCCAGACCGACCCGCCGTACAGCGCGTCGAAGGCCGGGCTCATCAACTTCGCACAGTGTGCGGCGAAGGACCTCGCCCCTTTCGGGGTGCGGGTGAACACGCTGAACCCCGGCATGGTGCAGACGCCGCTGAACCGCTCGGTGTGGAAGGCGTGGGCCGACCAGCAGCCGCCGGAGGCGTGGAAGGACTACGAGGCGTGGGCCGGCGAGAAGGTGTCGAAGATCGTGCCGCTCGGCCGCTGGCAGACGCCCGACGACATCGCCGCGATGGCGGTGTTCCTGGCGAGCGACCGCGCCGCAAACGTGACCGGCCAGACGGTCAACGTGGACGGCGGCTACGTGATGCACTGGTGAGGTTCACCCCGAAACGGAACCGCCTCCCGGAAGGGAGGCGGTGAGGTCCGGGCGAGCGGTCCGGGTTCAACGGCGGCGGGGCTGCCGGGGCGGGCGGGCGAGGCCGGCCTTCTCGAGCAGCGACTGCCCGAACATGTCCTCCTCTTCGGCGAACACGTCCTCGATCGTGCTGCCGGCGGGCAACTCGTACTGAATCGTGAACTTGTGGTCGGCGATGCTGACCTCGTCGCCGGGCCGCAGCGGGCGCTTCAGGGTCCGCTCGCCGTTCACCTTCACGCCGTTGGTGCTGCCCAGGTCGCGGACGTGCCACACGCCCTCCTTCAGGGCGAGTTCGCAGTGCGAGCCGGAGATGTTTTGGAACTTCAGGCAGATGTCGCACGACTCGCGCCGGCCGATCGTCATGACGTCGCTGAGCAGCGGGATGGCATCGCCACCCCCAACCGGCACCAGTTCACCGAGGGTTGATTCGCTCATGGGAGGAAGTCCAGTTCGGGGGATGATCGAATGAGTGCCCGCTCACTCCTTTGAGCCCAAACAACTCGGGGAGTTCCACTGGCGGCGTAGAATTCACACTCCCGGCTCCAGTATAAACGATCACGCCTGTCCGCACAGGACAACAAAATGGGCTCCGTTGGGCAAAAGATGGCCGCTCGGCAAATCGGAGGGCTCAGCCCGGCTGGAGGTATCC